>SLRI01000016.1 GCA_007131045.1 Rhodospirillales bacterium | reverse complement strand
GGACAATGCGTCGGCTGTCGGCTCAGCGCCGATCGCCGGCTTTTGGTGCCGGACATGTTCGAAAGCCTGAGTGATCGACTGGGTGGCGTTTTCGAGGGGCTGCGCAAGCGCGGGGCCCTGAGCGAAGACGACGTCGCAGCGGCGATGCGCGAGATCAGGATCGCCCTGCTCGAGGCCGACGTCGCCCTGCCGGTGGTCAAGAGCTTCGTCGCCAAGGTCAAGGAGCGGGCGATCGGCCAGGAGGTGATCCGCTCGGTCACCCCCGGCCAGATGGTCGTCAAGATCGTCCACGACCAGCTGGTCGAGCTGTTGGGCGGCGAGCATGCCGGGCTCAACCAGGGCGGCCCGCCGACCGTCATCCTGATGGCCGGCCTGCAGGGCTCGGGCAAGACGACGACCTCGGGCAAGCTGGCGCTGCGCTTCAAGGAGCGGGAGAAGAAGCGGGTGCTCTTGGCCTCGCTCGACGTGCAGCGACCGGCAGCGCAGCACCAGCTCGAGGTCCTGGCAGGCCAGGCCGGGGTCGAGAGCGTGCCGATCGTGCCGGGCGAGGACCCGCTCACCATCACCAAGCGCGCCCTCGAGCAGGCCAGGCGCCACGGCTTCGATGTCTTGATCCTCGATACGGCGGGGCGGCTCGCGATCGACGAGGCGCTGATGGCCGAGTTGGTGCAGGTGCGCGATGTGGCGAAGCCGCACGAGACGCTCCTGGTGGCCGACAGCCTGACCGGCCAGGACGCGGTCAACGTCGCCCGCCATTTCGCCGAGGGGGTCGGGGTCACCGGCATCGTCCTGACGCGGATGGATGGCGATGCGCGCGGCGGTGCGGCGCTCAGCATGCGCGAGGTGACCGGCCAGCCTATCAAGTTCGTCGGCACGTCCGAGAAGCTCTCCGGCCTCGATGCGTTCCATCCCGAGCGGATGGCCAACCGCATCCTCGCCATGGGCGACGTCGTCAGCTTCGTCGAGAAGGCCTCCGAGACGGTCGATCAGGCCGAGGCCGAGAAGCTGGCCCGAAAGATGAGCAAGGGCCGCTTCACCCTCGAGGACATGCAGGCGCAGCTCAAGCAGGTAGGCCGGATGGGCGGGATGGGGGGCATCCTCGGCATGCTGCCGGGCGTCGGCAAGATCAAGAAGCAGCTGGCCGAGGCCAATATCGACGAGCAGATCCTGGTCCGCCAGGCCGCCATCATCGACAGCATGACCCGTCACGAGAAGCGCAACCCGGAGGTGATCGCAGCGTCCAGGAAGCGGCGGATCGCGGCCGGCTCCGGCACCTCGGTGCAGGAGGTCAACAAGCTCTTGAAGCAGCATCGGCAGATGCACGACATGATGAAGAAGATGAAGAAGGCGGGCGGGCCCAAGCAGTTCCTCGGCCGGCACATGCCGCCGGGGCTGATGCCGCGCCATTAGCCCCCTAGCCGACCCGATCGAGCCTTTCACCCAGACCCAGGAAACAGACATGGCCGTCAAAATTCGTCTCGCCCGTGGTGGCGCCAAGAAGCGCCCCTTCTACCGTATCGTCGCCGCCGACACGCGTTACGCGCGCGACGGCCGGTTTCTCGAGAAGCTCGGGCATTACAACCCCTTGCTACCGGACGATCATCCCGAGCGAATTGTCATGAACGAGGAGCGCATCAAGCATTACATCGGCCATGGTGCACAGCTCAGCGACCGCATGGCGCGGTTCGTCGACAAGGCCGGCATCGTGCCGGGTGCCACCCGGCAGCGTGGCACCGGCAAGAAGGCGGCAGAGGCCGCCGCGGAGAAGGCAAAGGCCGCGGGCGCCGAGGCCTGAGCGCTGGTTTCGGACGAGGCAGATGACCGAAAGCGCACCTTTTGACGAGAGGCTCGTCTGTGTTGCCGCGGTGGCCGCGGCACACGGGGTGCGTGGTGCCTTGAAGCTCAAGACCTTCACCGAGGATCCGGGCAATGTCGGCGCCTACGGCCCGCTTCTGGACGAGACGGGCCGTGAGCTCTTCGCGGTTCGGGTGATCGCACCGGCCAAGGGCGGGGTTGTCGTCGCGGCCGAGGGGATCAGCGACCGGGATGCGGCCGAGGCGCTGCGCGGGCTTCGACTCTTCGTGCCGCGAGCCCGGCTGCCGGAGCCCGAGGACGACAGCTTCTACTACGAGGATCTGCTCGGGCTCGTCGTCGAGGATCCGGCCGGACGGGCGATCGGCCGGGTGGTCGCGGTGCACGATTTCGGCGCCGGCGAGGTGCTGGAGTACCGCGACGAGGCGGGGCGCGACGGGATGGTGCCGTTCACGACGACGCTGGTGCCCGAGGTCGATCTCGCAGCCGGGCGGCTGGTGCTGGCGCCCGAGGCGCTGGAGGTGGCGGCATGACCGGTCCCTGGCGGGCCTCGGTGCTGACCATCTTCCCGGAGATGTTTCCGGGCCCGCTCGCGCATTCGCTGCTCGGCAAGGCGCTGGAGTCCGGTATCTGGTCGCTGGAGGCCGTCGACATCCGCGGCTTCGCCGCCGACCGGCACCGAACCGTCGACGACGTGCCGTTCGGTGGTGGTGCCGGCATGGTGATGCGGGCCGAGGTGATCGACCGCGCGGTCGAGGCCGTCGCTGCTGCCGACGACGGGCGGCCGCTGCTCTACATGAGCCCCAAGGGTGCCCGCTTCGATCAGGCGACCGCGCGCGACCTGGCCGCCGGCCCCGGCTGCGTCATCCTCTGCGGCCGCTACGAGGGGGTCGACGAGCGGGTGCTGGAGAAGCATCGCTTCCGCGAGCTGTCCTTGGGCGATTTCGTCATGACCGGGGGCGAGATCGCGGCCATGGCGCTGCTCGATGCCACGGTGCGCCTGCTGCCCGGCGTGGTCGGCAAGGCGGCGTCGCTGGAGGACGAGAGCTTCGCCCGCGGCCTCTTGGAATACCCCCATTATACGCGACCGCAGAGCTGGCAGGGGCGATCGGTCCCCGAGGTTCTGCTCTCCGGGCATCACGGCCGCATCCGCGCCTGGCGGCAGGCCATGGCCCTCGATCTCACCCGTCGCCGGCGTCCGGATCTTTTGCCGGATCTCTCGGATCCCGATCCGCTGAACGACAGCGGCCGTCACGAAACCCTTTGACCGGCGATTTCACCGTCGCCCAAGCCGGAGTGCCAACCATGAACGTCATTCAACAGATCGAGCAGCAGCAGGTGGCGGCGCTCACCCAGTCGCGGCAGATCCCCGATTTCCGGCCGGGCGACACGGTCCGGGTCAACGTCCGCGTCATCGAGGGCAACCGCGAGCGCGTGCAGGCCTTCGAGGGGGTCTGCATCGCCCGGCGCAATCGCAGCGTGAATTCGTCCTTCACGGTGCGCAAGATTTCCTACGGCGAGGGTGTGGAGCGTGTGTTCCCGCTCTACAGCCCGCGGATCGACAGCATCGAGGTGGTGCGGCACGGTAAGGTCCGGCGGGCCAAGCTCTATTACCTGCGCGGCCGGCGCGGCAAGTCGGCGCGCATCGCCGAGCGGCGGATCGACAAACAGCCGGCGGCGGCGCTCGCCAGTGGCGCCGCGGGTGCGGCCGATCCGGCACCGCTCGAAGGTTGAGCCGATCGGCCGCACGCCTCGAGCCCGTGCCGTAAGGTGCCGGGTCAGGCATGGATGACAGCAGGTAGAGCGAGGAAAACGTTGATGGCAGCGGCGGCGAACGGTCCCCGAACCCTGTTCGACAAGATCTGGCAGGCGCATCTGGTCGAGGAGCAGGACGACGGCACCTGCCTCGTCTATGTCGACCGGCATCTCGTCCACGAGGTGACGAGCCCGCAGGCGTTCGAGGGGCTTCGGGCCTCGGGTCGCAAGGTGCGCCGGCCGGAGGCGACGCTGGCCGTGGTCGACCACAACGTGCCGACCGATCCGGACCGCGCAAAGGGCATCAAGGACGAGACGGCGCGAATCCAGGTCCAAGCGCTCGAGGACAACGCCAAGGCGTTCGGCATCGAGCTCTTCGACGTCACCGATGTGCGCCAGGGGATCGTCCACATCATCGGCCCCGAGCAGGGCTTCACGCTGCCGGGCACGACAATCGTCTGCGGCGACAGCCACACCTCGACGCACGGTGCCTTCGGTGCCTTGGCCTTCGGCATCGGCACGTCGGAGGTCGAGCACGTTCTGGCGACGCAGACGCTGTTGCAGAAGCGGCCGAAGAACATGCGGATCACGGTCGAGGGCGAACTCGGCTTCGGCGTCACCGCCAAGGACGTGATCCTGGCCATCATCGGCAAGATCGGCACCGCAGGCGGCACCGGCCACGTGATCGAGTATGCCGGCCCGGTGATCCAGGCGCTTTCCATGGAAGGCCGGATGACCGTTTGCAACATGTCGATCGAGGCGGGGGCGCGGGCCGGGCTGATCGCCCCCGACGAGAAGACCTATGCTTATATCGAGGGTCGGCCGATGGCGCCCAAGGCCGGCGCCTTCGAGCAGGCCGTGGCCTACTGGCGGACGCTGCCGTCGGACGAGGGAGCGTTCTACGACAAGGAGGTGACCCTTCGGGCGGAAGACATCGAGCCACAGGTGACCTGGGGGACGAGCCCGCAGGACGTGGCGCCGATTACCGGCCGCGTGCCCGACCCTGCCACCGTCACCGACGAGGGCCGCCGTGCCGCGATGCTTCGGTCCCTCGCCTACATGGGCCTCGAGCCCGGCAAGCCCCTGGCCGAGGTCACCGTCGATCGGGTGTTCCTGGGCTCCTGCACCAACGGGCGGATCGAGGATCTGAGGGCCGCCGCCAAGGTGATCGACGGCAAGCGGGTGGCCGATACGGTGCGCGCCATGGTGGTGCCGGGCTCCGGCCTGGTGAAGCATCAGGCCGAGGCCGAGGGCCTCGACCGGATCTTCAAGACTGCCGGGTTCGAGTGGCGCGAGGCCGGCTGCTCGATGTGTCTCGGCATGAACCCGGATCAGCTCGAGCCGCACGAGCGATGCGCATCGACCAGCAACCGCAATTTCGAGGGGCGGCAGGGGCGGCTCGGCCGGACTCATCTGGTGAGCCCGGCCATGGCGGCGGCCGCTGCGATCACCGGTCGGCTGACCGATGTTCGCCAACTCGTCGACTGACCGCTAGTTGGCGGTGTCCGGCAACGGCTCCTCGTCTTCTTCCGGGGTCAGCGGCATATCGCCCTCGATCGTCGTCTCCGGCGCCTCGGGCAGGTCGGGTGGCTGCTGCGTGAACCAGCCGAGGAAATAGGCCAAGCCGCCGAGCACGATGACGACGACGACAATGGCTATGATGATGTTGCGCGTGGACATGAGATGTTTCCTTTCCTGGGATGGTCTGAGCGACCGTGACAATGGTCATCCGATCGATACCTGAAGAGCGATTGCGGGGCAGCACCGACTATTCGCGCGGCGCGGTCGGGCGTGTCGAGGCACCCTACTGGGGCGCCATCGGCTCGTCGTCCGGTGGCGTGGGCTCGGCCTGCTCGACGTCCGGCATCGGAATGACTTCTCGTTCGCCTTCCGGTGCCACGTGTTCTTCCTCTGGTAGGATCGGCATGGCTTGGTCCTCGGCGTCGAACCAGCCGAAGCCGAAGCCGACGAGCAACACGACGACGACCAGCCCGATGATTGCAATGAAGATGTTTTTGGTCGACATGGCGGGATACCCCCTTCGCGTTCTTCAGTCCGGCTATACAAATTGTAACGCTCGAGAGGGCGAAAAAGTTCGCGGCGACCACATCCTGCGCTGCGGACCGCTTGCTGGGGCAGCTACGATGAGCCGATCCTGGTGCAACTCACTCCTGGTCGCCGCGGCATTGCTCGCGGGCACCGCCACCGCCCGGGCGGATACGCTCTTGTTGCAGCAGAGCCTGCCGGTCGATGTCGCCGGCACCTCCTTCATTCTGGTCGACCGTAGCTGGATCAGCCACGTAATGGTTTCCAAGGACGAAGGCCCGAGCCATCGCCTGACGATCCGGCTGGCGTCGGAGCCGCCGGTCGACCTCCAGCTCACCTGCAACGACGAGGCCATCACCCGTCAGGTGCTCGATGCGCTCCGCCGCGGTGGCGCGGCCACGCTCGACGTCACCGGCCGCTGCCGCCTTTGATTGCGGATGGCCGTCCCGCGCCGGCGCCCTGGGGCACCGCCGCAGCCCGGACCGGGCCGCTGGCGCCGGCGCTTGCGCCGCCTCTTGGTCACCGTGCTGCTGGTCGGGCTGCTGTTGCCGCCCGTCATGCTCCTGGCCTATCGCTGGCTGCCGCCGCCGGCGACCCCCTTGATGCTGATCCGTCTCGTCGAAGGCCAGGGGTTCGATTACCGGTGGCGCCCGATCGGCGACGTCACGCCGCACCTCGCCCGGGCGATGATCGCCTCGGAGGACAATCTCTTCTGCATGCACCGTGGCTTCGACGTGCAGGCGCTGAGAACCGAGGTCGAGCGGGCATTCGCCGGCCAGCGGCCGCGGGGTGCGAGCACCATCACCCAGCAGCTGGCCAAGAACCTCTTTCTCTGGCCCGGTCGCGGCTTCGGCCGCAAGATCCTCGAGGCGTGGCTGGCGCCGCAGCTCGAGCTGATCCTCGGCAAGCCGCGGATCCTCGAGCTCTACGTCAACATCGTCGAGCTCGGCCCCGGCATCTACGGGGCGGAAGCGGCGAGCCGGCGCTGGTTCGAGAAGGCGGCCGGCGAACTTTCCGAGCGCGAGGCGGCCAGGCTCGCCGTCATTCTGCCGGCGCCGCTCACCCGCAATCCGCGCGGCGACTGGGCCAGCCAGCGCAGTTCGGTGATCCAGCAGCGAATCGGCCAGCTCGGGCCGCTGCTCGACTGCGTGCCCCGCTGACCCTGATCGCTCTGGAGGCAGCTTGACGACGAACGCGCCCCTGGCCCTCGACCGGCGCACCGGCTGGCCCGCTGATCTGCGTGTGCTGCTCGACCAGCACCCGCGCAAGACTTGGCCCGGGCATCCCAATCTGGGGGCGCTCTGCCGGTTCTGGCTGGAGCGGCATGCGATGTTTCGCGAGCTGGCGCGGGCGCTCGCGGCGGGTGCCGAGGCATTGCGCCAGGGCAAGGTCGATGCGGCCGAGTTCCAGCCCTGGTTCGCGCCGCGGATGCGCTTCTTCCTGCAGCAATTGCACCACCATCACCTGATCGAGGACCACAACTACTTTCCGCTGTTCATCGCGGCCGAGAAGCGCCTGGTACGCGGCTTTCAGGTCCTCGAGGCGGATCACGGGGTGATCGACGCTGACATTCACGAGCTGGGTGCGGCGAGCGACGGGCTGCTTTCGGCCTTGCGCCGGCCGACGGCGGACCTGCCGGGGGCCACGGCGGCGCTCGGCGGGCGGCTGCCCGGCTTTTCGCGAAAGCTCGATCGCCATCTCGACGACGAGGAGGATCTGATCATACCGTTGATCCTCGAGCGCAGCGAGGCCGCGCTCGGGGTCGGCTGACCGGTTGGCCGAAGGCCGGCGCCCGCCCTGTCGAGTTCGGCCGTCGGGTGCATTTCCAGCTTCGGCTTTCTCGGCCGCTTCGACCGGAACACCAACCGACGCCATCTTTTGACAACCAACACCGCGTAGGGACCAGGATGACACCAGCCACTCGGCTCACGGCGGCCGGTTTCGTTGCCACGGCCGTTGCCTTCGGTCCTGCTCGAATGGGATTTGGCCTCTTTCTGCCGGTCTTCCGGGACGAATTCAGGCTTTCCACATCGGCGGCCGGGATGATCGCGAGCGGCGGGTTCTTGGCGTTCCTGCTGGCCCTGCTGGCGAGCGCCTGGATCGGCCGGCGATACGGCGAGCGGGTGTCGGTGATCGCCGGTGCCTCGGCGGCGGCGGCCGGCTTCGCCGCGGTCGCCGTGGCCGGGACGCCCGCCCTCTTGGCTTTCGGGATAGCACTTGCCGGCGTCAGTGCCGGGCTGTGCTGGGCGCCGTTCAACGATGCGGCCGAGCGCGTGGTGCCGGAGAACGCGCGCGCCACGGCACTCTCGGTCGTCTCGACCGGAACCTCGTTGGGCGTCGTTGCCGCCGCCGGAATCGCGTTTGCCGTTACCGAGGGGGCGCTGGGCTGGCGCGGTGCGTGGCTCGGCTTCGCCGCCGGCGCGCTCTTGCTCGCGTGGATCGCGCAGGCCGGCCTGCCGTCGAATCGGGGCCCCAAGCCGACCCGCAAGGCGGTCGCGGACATCGTGCAGGTCGGCCTGCCCTCGGAACTGACCGCGAAACCGACCGCTGAGCAGGTCGCAGCCGGCGCCCGCCTGACCCAGCGCGCCGCCCTTCCCCTCTACGGCACGGCGCTCTGCTTCGGCATGACGAACGCGATCTTCCTGTCGTTTGCCGCCGATCGGGTGGTGGCGGCGGGCGGCCTTCCCGGCCTGCCCGACGAGACCGCCTCGGTCGTGATCTTCCTCGCCTACGGGATCTGCGGCGTGCTCGGCCTCGCGACCGGGCGGATCGAAGCCCGGATCGGCCTGGCACCCTTGTTTTGCGCCATCTTCGCCGCGGCGACGCTGTCGCTCGTGCTGATCGCGATCGCACCCACCTCGTGGAGCGCGGTGATCGCCGCATCGGGGCTGCACGGGGTGGCGATCATGATGGTGAGCGCTGTGTTTTCGTTCTGGAGCCTGCGGTTGTTTCCCGGTCGCGGCACGCTCGGCTTCACGGCGACGTTGCTCAGCGTCGCGGCGGGCAGCGTGCTGGGCCCGGTACTGGCCGGACTGCTGGCCGCGGCGCAGGGGCCTCTGGTCATGTTTCTCGCCGCCGCCGTCCCGCCGCTGACCGCGGCGCTCTGGTTCGGCGCCAAGCTGCGGCGGGCGCGACCGCGGCTGCCCCCCGTCGCTTGATGGAACACCTGCGCTGGCGCCCGATGAATCTCGTCCGCTTTTCTTCGGCAGCTCGACCCCTTGTCTCGACGACGACGAGGGGGCTGGGCTCGGCGCCGGCCGACGGGTTGACCGAAGGCGTGCGCCCGCTACCTCCAACAGCATGAGCGAGTGGCAGATCCACGACCGTTTGAGCCTGCCCGAGCCCTTGACCGGTGCCCGGCCGGTGCGGGTCGAGCACCAGCATTGGCAGCGGCTGGAGCGCGCCGAGGGCGAGCTCGAGATCGGCTACGACGCGGCCGACCGGCCGGTGCGGATCGAGTATCACTGGAAGCGCTATTTCAGCCGGGCCAATCCCGAGCTCGACGACGTCTACACGGCCGAGCTCTGGGTGCGCGATCGGAACGGCGGCTGGCTCTACCTGGTGCAGCCGGGCCAGGACGGCTTCGTGCCGGTGCCGCACAGCCCCCTGCGGGCCCTGTTGCAGCAGCATCTGAATATCGATATCGGGCCGTAGGTCCGCCCAAGAAAGCGAGGATCGCGCCATGTGGTTCAAGAAGAAGTCGATGGAGTTGCCGACGGCAAAAAGCGCCCTGCCCGGGCGGGACACCCGGCCGTTCGAGATCGCCGAGCGGCACGTCGTGCTGAACAACCCCGTCGAGGCTCCATGTCCCGAAGGGATGGAGAAGGTCTATTTCGGCATGGGCTGCTTTTGGGGGGCCGAGCGGCGTTTCTGGCAGCTCGACGGGGTCTGGACGACGGCCGTGGGCTATGCCGGCGGGGTGACGCCCCACCCGACCTATGGCGAGGTCTGCACCGGGCAGACGGGCCACAACGAGGTGGTGCGGGTCGTCTACGATCCGGCGGTGATCGGTTTCGCCGAGCTCCTGCGGGTGTTCTTCGAGAGCCACGATCCGACCCAGGGCATGCGCCAGGGCAACGATGTCGGCACCCAGTACCGCTCGGGCATCTACACCACCACCGAGGCACAGCAAGCCGCGGCAAAGGCGACGGTCGAGGCCTACGACGAAGCGCTGCGGGCGCGGGGCAAGGGGCCGATCACCACCGAGATCCTGCCCGCACCGGCCTTCTACTACGCCGAGGACGACCACCAGCAGTATTTGGCGAAGAACCCCTGGGGCTATTGCGGGCTGCAGGGCACCGGCGTGGCCTGTCCGGTGGCCGCCGTCACAGAGCCCATGACGGCCGCCTGAGGGGCTGGTAAACCGCTCCGGACAGCGACACCGGAGTAGGTTTTCCATGTCCATCGTCCAGCAACTGCTCGCCGCCCGGATCGATCAGGCCCTCGGCCGCGAACCGGCCGACCTCGTGGTCAAGAACGCCCGCCTCTTGAACACCGCGACCGGGCGGATCGAGGGGCCGATGGACATCGCTATCGCCGGCGACGTGGTGGTCGCCACGCACGGTGTCTACGAGGGGCAGCGCGAGATCGACGCCAGGGGCCGCATCGTGGCGCCCGGCTTCGTCGACTGCCACGTCCATGTCGAAAGCTCGATGGTGCTGCCGGCCGAGTTCGAGCGCGCGGTGCTGCCCTGCGGCACGACCACGGCGATCTGCGATCCGCACGAGATCGCCAACGTCGTGGGTCTCGACGGTATTCGCTACTTCATCGAGGCGAGCCGCAGCCTGGCGATGACCTTGCGGGTCAATCTGAGCTCCTGCGTGCCGGCGACGGCGTTCGAGACGGCAGGGGCCAGGATCGAGGCCGACGATCTCGCTGCCTTGATGGACGACCCGGCGGTGGTGGGCCTGGCCGAGCTGATGAACTTCCCCGGCGTGATCCACAAGGATCCCGGTATGCTGGCCAAGCTCGAGCTGTTCTTCGGCCGTCACATCGACGGCCACAGCCCGCTCTTGCGCGGCTCCGAGCTCAACGCCTATCTGGCCACCGGCGTCTCGACCGAGCATGAATGCACCAGTCTCGACGAGGCGGCAGAGAAGCTCGCCAAGGGCATGCACATCCTCTTGCGCGAAGGCTCGATCGCCAAGAACGTGACCACCCTGGCGTCGCTGCTGACCGAGACCACCTGGATGCGCTGCGGTTTCTGCACGGACGACCGCAACCCTTTGGAAATCCGCGAGGAAGGCCATATCGATCATGCGCTGCGCCTGGCGATCAGGGCCGGTGCCCCGGTTCTCGCCGTCTACCGGGCAGCGACGCTCGGCGCCGCCATGGCCTTCGGCCTCGGCGATCGGGGGATCATCGCCCCGGGCAAGCGTGCCGATCTGGTGGTCCTCGACGATCTGAACGAGGTCCGGGTCGCCGAGGTCATCGTCGGCGGCAGGCCGGCGGCCGAGGTCTCGGCGCTGCCCCGCGAGCACCCCGCACCGCCGGGCTACGGCAGCGTTCGGCGCCCGAGCGTGAGCGCGGCCGAGCTCGCGCTCGACGGCAGCCGCGAGGTGCCGGTAATCGGTGCCCTGCCCTTCTCGCTGCTGACCGACCATCTCGAGGCCGTGCCGGACGCGGATCCCGAGATCGCGAGGCTCGCTGTGCTCGAGCGGCACGGGCTGAACGGCAATATCGGCCGCGGCTGGGTCAAGGGCTTCGGTCCGATCAAAGGTGCCATCGCGAGCTCGATCGGGCACGACAGCCACAACCTGATCACGGTCGGCGACAATCCGGCCGACATGGCGGCCGCCGCCAACCACCTGATCGCGATCCAGGGTGGTGCCGTGGTGGTCAGCGACGGCCGGGTCCTGGCCGACCTGCCCTTGCCCGTGGCGGGGCTGATGTCGGACCAGGACTTGGCCTTCGTCGATGCGCGGCTGATCGACTTGCGCGCCCGGGCGAAGGAGATCGGCTGCACCCTCGAGGAGCCGCTGCTGCAGCTGGCCTTCCTGCCGTTGCCGGTCATTCCGCACCTCAAGCTGACCGATCGCGGCTACGTCGTGGCCGGGCCCGAGGGCTTACAGATACTCGGGTGAGCCGGCGTCGGTCAGGCGGCGCGCTTGCCCACGGCGGCGCGCACGCGCTCGACGGCCAGGCGCACGTTGCGCAGGTCATTCTGCTGACCAGCGCACGGGTCGCCTCGGCCATGACTTTCTCCCTTCGCTGAGAAGGACAAGGGGGATAGCATGGGGCCCGGTGCCTGTGGCAAGTCGATGC
>SLRI01000455.1 GCA_007131045.1 Rhodospirillales bacterium | reverse complement strand
GAGGGCACCAGGTTGTCGTTGTAGTCGAACTCGACCAGCATCGCCCGGCCGATCCGGGTGATCAGCGGGCAGGAGGTGTAGCCGTTGAAGACCTCCTGGCTCTGCCGTCCGGCGAGCTCCTCGACCAGATGGTCGACCGCCACCGGCACCTGCCACTTGACGCTCGCCGCGGTCTTGCCCTTGGGCACGCCGGCGACGTCGCCGACGGCGAAGACGTTGGGGTAGCGGACGTGGCGGAGGTTGTCGCGGTCGACCTCGATCCAGCCGTCTGCGGCCCAGTTGCCGTCCTGCCAGGGCAGCGGGCTGTTGCGGACGGCATCGGCGGCGCGCATCGGCGGCACGACGTTGACGAAGTCGTAGGCGATCTCGCTCGGGCCCGTCTCGGTCTCGAAGATCGCGACCTTGCGGCCGGGCTCGATGGCGCGCAGCGTGTGGCGGAACCGGGTTTCGATGCCGCGCTCGCCGTAGAGCATGCGGACCTTCTCGGCGACGATCGGCACCGAGAAGAGGGCGCCTTGCGGGCAGGCGTAGATCAGCTCGGCCTTGTCGCGATTGCCGCGCCTACTCAGCGTGTCCTCGGTGATGAAGGTGTACTTCAGGGGTGCTCCGGCGCACTTCATCTCGGTCTCGGGCCGGAGAAAGAGCCCGACGCCGCCCGCATCGGCGAAGCGCGACATCTCGGCATAGGTGGACGCTGCGGCCTCGGGGCCGGCGTAGACGCTGCCGATGCCGTTTTTGCCGATGAGATCGACCGACATGCCGTCGATGGCGTCGTAGTCGAGCTTCAGGCCGGTGGCGACGAAGAGGTAGTCATAAGCGACGCGCGTGCCGCTCAGGGTCACGACCTGGTTGGCGTCGGGGTCGATCTCGGCCACCGCCTCCTCGATCCAGTCGACGCCGCGCGGCACGAACTGGCCCGTCGTCGAGGTCGAGTAGCCGGGCTGCTTCAGGCCCGAGGCGATCAGCGTGAAGCCGGGCTGGTAGTAGTGCGCCTTGCGCCCGTCGATGATGGTGATGGTCGCACCGTCGAGGCTGGCGCTGAGCCGGGCGGCGGTGGCGAGACCGGCGGCACCGGCACCGGCGATGACGATCCGGGCACTGGTGCGCACGGGCGCGGCGCGTCCGGCACCCGGGCCGAAGAACCAGGCACCGCCGAGGCCGGCGGCCGCCGCCGACTGCAAAAAGCGCCGCCGCCCGGTGCGCCTGGTGAAAGCTTCGAACGTGCCGGCATCCCGGCCTGCCATTTTGAACATCCTGGACCTCCCGTTGCGCCACAACCCCTGCCGTGGCCCGTCGCTGGAAGGCAATTACGCAATTGCACGAACTATGTAATTGATTTGCGTCAACGGCGGACGCCCTGCGGCGGTCGACCGCAGTCGATGCATTTCGGACACGCCGCGTTATTTTGTCGCAAAATAAATCTGTCCAAGCACATTCCGCATGGACCCGACACTTCTGGTCGGTCGCAACTCACTGAAGTGTCGAGCTTTATGTCGCATTGGTCGATCTCGCGCGCGTCGCGGCACGGACCATTGCAGGCAGGTCACCGGCGAGCAATGTTTGCCGCATGCGCGCATTAGACCCGTTTCAAGCCCCGGCGCCGAAGTTATGAAGGCTGCACCGGGTCGGTGAGTTCTAGCCGCTCCCCGGCCAGCACTCCGACACGCACTCCAGGGGAGGTCCAATGCGGCAGGAAAATACCGACGCGGCAGCCTATTGGTCAGCCAATCTCAAGCTCATCCGCAACGTGCTCATCGTTTGGGCACTCGTCTCGTTCGGCGGCGGCATCCTGTTCCGGCCGCTGCTCTCGGGCATCGAGGTGGGCGGCACCGATCTAGGGTTCTGGTTCGCCCAGCAAGGCTCGATCATCGTCTTCATCATCCTGATCTTCTACTACGCGTTCCGCATGAACGCGCTCGACCGCAAACACGGCGCCGACGAGTAGACCGGTCCCAAGGGAGAACGCGGATCATGGAACAACAAACCCTCATTTACCTCGTCGTGGGCGCGACCTTTGCGCTCTACGTCGGTATCGCCGTCTGGGCCAAGGCTGCCACCACGGGTGAATTCTATACGGCCGGCCGCGGCATCCACCCGGTCACCAACGGCATGGCGACCGCCGCCGACTGGATGTCGGCCGCCTCCTTCATCTCGATGGCCGGCCTCATCGCCTTCGTCGGCTACGACAATTCCAGCTTCTTGATGGGTTGGACCGGCGGCTACGTGCTGCTCGCCTGCCTCTTGGCCCCCTACTTGCGCAAGTTCGGCAAGTACACGGTGCCCGAGTTCATCGGCGACCGGTTCTACAGCCAGGGTGCCCGCGTCATTGCGGTCATCTGCCTGATCGTGGCCTCGGTCACCTACGTCATCGGCCAGATGACCGGCGTCGGCGTCACCTTCGCCCGCTTCCTGCAGGTCGATGCCTCGACGGGCCTGTTCATCGGTGCGGCCATCGTCTTCTTCTACGCCGTCTTGGGCGGGATGAAGGGCATCACCTATACCCAGGTCGCCCAGTACGTGGTGCTGATCACGGCCTACACGGTGCCCGCGATCTTCATCTCCTTGAACATCACCGGCAACCCGATCCCGCCCTTGGGGCTCTTCTCCAACACCGTCCAGGAAGGCGTGCCGCTGCTCGTCCGCCTCGATCAGGTGATCACCGATCTCGGCTTCAACTCCTATACCGGCCACCACACCAACACCCTCAACATGGTGCTGTTCACCATGTCGCTGATGATCGGCACGGCCGGCCTGCCGCACGTCATCATCCGCTTCTTCACCGTGCCGAAGGTCGCCGATGCGCGCTGGTCCGCCGGCTGGGCGCTGGTCTTCATCGCCCTGCTCTACCTGACGGCCCCGGCCGTGGGCGCGATGGCCCGCCTCAACATCATGGAGACGGTGCAGCCGGGTCCGGTCGGTGCCGAGGACGGCAGCCTGGCCTACGAGGAACGGCCCGACTGGTTCCGCACCTGGGAGCAGACCGGCCTCATCTCGTGGACCGATCGCAACGATGACGGCCGGATTCAGTTCTACAACGACCGCAACGAAGCGTTCGACCAGATGGCGCGGGAAGAGTGGGGCTGGGAAGGCAACGAGCTGACCATCAACCAGGACATCCTGGTGCTCGCCAACCCGGAGATCGCGCAACTGCCCAACTGGGTGGTGGCCCTGGTCGCCGCCGGCGGTCTGGCCGCCGCCCTCTCGACCGCGGCAGGGCTGCTCCTGGCCATCTCGTCCGCGATCAGCCACGACCTGATCAAGAGCATCATCAACCCGAACATCTCGGACAAGGGTGAGCTCTGGGCAGCCAGAATCTCGATGACCTTCGCGATCGTCTTGGCGACGTATCTCGGGCTCAATCCCCCCGGGTTCGCGGCGCAAACGGTGGCCTTGGCCTTCGGCATCGCCGCCGCGTCGATCTTCCCGGCGCTGATGATGGGCATCTTCTCCAAGCGCATCAACAGCTGGGGGGCGAGCGCGGGCATGCTGTCGGGGTTGATCTTCACCGTGGTCTACATCTTCATCTACAAGGGCTGGCTGTTCCTGCCCGGGACCAACCAGTTCCCCGACACGGAGGAGTTCTGGGTCCTCGGCATCTCGCCGCTGTCGATCGGTGCCGTCGGTGCCATCGTCAACTTCGGGGTCGCCTATGGTGTCTCGGCTTTGACGAAAGAGCCGCCGGTCGAGATCCAGGAACTGGTCGAAAGCGTGCGCGTGCCGCGTGGCTCGGGCGCTGCCGTCGACCACTGACGGTCAACGGCTCGGGGCAGGGCTAGCCGCTGCCCCGAGCCGAAACGCTTGACGTGACCTCTGGACCCCGCTCCGATGATCGGGGTCCATTTTTTTCCGGTGGCACGGCGACGGGCGTCGGCCTCCGGTTCGCCAGGAACCGATTAGCCAGGAACGTTTCGCCAGGAAGTGGACGATGGACACGGCATGACGGAAGCCAAAGCCGACCTCACGGACTTCCTCGCCCGGCACCATCCCTTCGACCTGTTGGCGGAGGACGTGCTGGTCAACCTGATCGAGGCGAGCGACATCCGCAGGCTCGATCAGGGCACCGTGCTCTACGAGAAGGGGGCACCCGTCGCGAACTTCTCGGTCGTGCTCGAAGGGGTGATCGACGTCGTCTCCTCCGATGGCGAGACCATCACCCGATTCTCCCCGGGCGAGGGCATCGGCGCGCGCGGCATCCTGCGCGACGGCAAGGGCCCCAACCGCGCCGTGGCCGGCGCCGATACGCGGTTGCTCGAGCTGCCCAAGGACGTCTTTCTCGATTACCTCCGAACCTATTCGGACTTCGCCCGCTATTTCGAGCGGCTGCGCACCGGTGCCGACCGCAAGCCGATCTTCTCGGCCGACGGCGGCGACGCGCTGATCACCAATCGGCTGTCCGACATCATGACCATCCGGCCGATCAGCGTCTCCCCCGACGCCACCGTGCAGGAGGCGGGGCGGTTGATGCACGAGAAGACCATCTCGTGCCTGCCGGTGGCCGACGAGACCGGCCTCGTCGGGATTCTCACCACCGGTGATCTCGCTGGCCGGGTAGTTGCCGCGGGCCGCGGGCCGGACACGCCGATCCGCGAGGTGATGACCGCCGATCCGTTGACGCTGCCGCCCGACGCCCTGGTCTTCGATGCGCTGCTGGCGATGGGCGAGCGGCAGATCGGCCACCTGCCGATCGCCGAGCAGGGCCGGCTCGTCGGCATCGTCACCCGCACCAACCTGATCCGCCGGCAGTCGATCTCGGTCACCTTCCTGATCGGCGACATCAACAAGGCGGTCAAGATCGAGGACATCGCCGCCGTCGTCGCCGAGGTGCCGCAACTGCTGGCGCAACTGGTGGGTGCGGGGGTCGAGGCCTTCAAGGTGGGCCAGCTCGTCACCTCGGTCACCGACGCCGTCACCAAGCGGCTGATCAAGCTCGCCGAGGTGGATCTGGGCCCGCCGCCCGTGCCCTATCTCTGGCTCGCCTGCGGCAGCCAGGGCAGGCGGGAGCAGACCGGCGTCTCGGACCAGGACAACTGCATCATCCTCGACGAAAGCTACGACGAGAAAGCCCACGAGGCCTATTTCGCCGAGCTCGCCAAGCGCGTCTGCGACGGGCTCGATGCCTGCGGCTACATCTACTGCCCGGGCGAGATGATGGCGAGCACCCCCAAGTGGCGGGTCAAGGGCAGCACCTGGCGGCGCTACTTCCGCGGCTGGATCGACGAGCCCGACCCGATGGCGCAGATGCTCTCCTCGGTGATGTTCGATCTCCGCCCGATCTCGGGCGAGACGGCGCTGTTCTCCGGCCTGCAGCGGATGACGCTCGAGGCGGCGCGCAAGAACAGCATCTTCCGCGCCCACATGATCGCCAATTCGCTCAAGCACGTGCCGCCCTTGAGCCTGTTTCAGGGCTTCGCCCTGATCCGCTCGGGCGAGCACCGAAACACCCTCGACCTCAAGCTCAACGGCGTGGTGCCGATCGTCGATCTCGCCCGGGTCTACGCCCTCGATGGGGCGATCGAGGACGTCAACACCCGCGACCGGCTGATCGCCGCCCGCCGTGAAGGGGTTTTGAACGAGGGCGCCGCCGCCGATCTGATCGACGCCTACGACCTGATCTCGCGCATCCGGCTCGAGCATCAGGCCCGCCAGGTGCGGGACGGCAAGCGGCCCGACAACTTCCTGTCGCCCAGCACGCTTTCGGCGATGGAGCGCAAGCACCTCAAGGATGCTTTCGGCGTGGTCAAGTCGAGCCAAGCCGTGCTGCGCTCGAGGAGTGCCTGAGCGGTGATCTGGACCCTGCCATGATCTGGACCCTGGTCGGCACGCTGATGGTCGGCGTCGGCGCTGCCTGCGTCGTTTTCGTCGCCTTTCGCGCGCTGCGCCGGCCGATGCCCGGCTGGCTGCTGCCGGCGGTGGCCGGCGCCGGCATGCTCGGCTTTCACATCTGGGCCGACTATGCCTGGGCCGAGCGTACCGCGGCCGAGCTGCCCGACCACGTGGTGGTCGCCGAGCGCTACACCTCGCGCAACATGCTTCAGCCCTGGACCTATCTGGTCCCGAAGGCCGACCGCTTCGTCGCGGTCGATACCAGCGAGATCCGGCGCCACCCGGCGGTCGACGAGATGGTCATGGCGACCGTCCACCTCGTCACCCGCTGGTATCCGACCGCCACCACGCGGCAGCTCTACGACTGCCAAGCCCCGCGCCGTGCCGATATCGACCGCGGTTTCGCCGTGGGCGAGGACGGCCGGCCGATCGATCCGAATTGGGTGAGCCTGGAGCCCGACGATCCGATCCGCCGCGTCGCCTGCGCCCCCGAGCACAGAAGGCCGAACGGCCCAGCCTGACCGAGGAAAAAAATACGATGAACAGGGAGCAGAAACCATGCCGAAGCAAAGCATCCTCGTCGTCGACGACGAGCCCGGCATCCGTCTCTACCTCAAGCGCCTCTTGGGCAATGTCGGCTTTTCCGTGCGCACCGCGGCCGACGGCGACGAGGCGGTGGCGTCGATCGAGGCCGAGCCGCCCGATCTGGTGATCCTCGACGTCATGGTCGGTGGCCGGGACGGCTACGAGATCTGCGAGACGATCAAGAAGAACCCGGCGCGGGCGGGGATCAAGGTCGTCATGCTGTCGGCCAAGAGCCGGGCGATCGAGATCGAGAAGGGCATGGCGCTGGGCGCCGATGCCTACCTCACCAAGCCGTTCTCGATGGACGAGCTCAGGGACACCGTGCGCGGCCTCCTCGACGGCGAGCCCGCAGCAGAGCCGGAGGGCTGAGCCGTTGCTCGATCGGTTGAGCCTGCGGCTGCGAATCTTTCTCTTCTTCGCGCTGATCGCGCTCGGCGGCAGTGCGGCGATCGTGGCGGCCATGGTCTATCTCGGCCGCACCGAGCGCGCCTTGCCGATCGACGACCTGGTCCTCATGGGTGGCGCCTGCATCGGGGTGCTCCTGGCGCTGACCATCTGGACCTGGCTCAAGTTCGACGAGCACGTCGCCAAGCCCATCCTGGCCATCTGCAACCACCTCAAGGCCGCTGCCCACGCCAAGGCCGAGGGCGACATCAAGAGCGGCACCGCCCGCTATCTGGGCTTCCTCGAGCCCGCGGTGCGCGAGATCACCACGAATCTGAGTGAAACCCGGCGCGAGGTCGATCGCACGATCGCCGCGGCCACCGCCGAGAGTGAGCAGCAAAAGCAGTACCTCGCCACCATCCTGCGCGACCTGCAGCAGGGCGTGGTCATCTGCAACCGCCGGCACGAGGTGCTGCTCTACAACCAGCGCGCCCTGGAGATCCTCCACGTCGCGGGCGATATCGGCCTCGGGCGCTCGTTCTTCGGGGTCGTCACCGAGCAGTCCTTCCGCCACGCGTTGACCCGCCTGGAGAACCGCTTTCGCACCGGGCGGCACATCGACCACCCGGACGGTCTGGCCGTCCTGGTCATCGCCGCGACCCGCAGCGGCAACTACACGCTCAAGGGAAGGGTATCGCTCACCCTGGGCCGCGACGGCGGCGAGGCGAACGAGACGCCCAGGGGCTATGTCGTCATCTTCGAGGACGTGACCGACGAACTCGCCGCCGGCATCTGGCGCGACCGGATGCTCCACGACGTCACCTCGGACATGCGCCAGCGGATCGCCAATCTCGCCATGGTCGGCGACCTCTTGACCATGGAGGGCGAGATCGACGCCGAGGAGAAGGCGGCGGCCAAGGCGACCTTCGAGGAGGACGGCCGGGCGCTGGCCGAGCGGCTCGACCGCCTCGACCAGATCTCCTCCGACCTCCTCTCCTCGGCTTGGCCGATGACCCAGGTCTTCGCCAAGACCCTCCTGGAGCTGATCCGCGAACGTCGCTCGGAAGGCCGCGAGATCCGGGTCGACATCGCCGGCGACGATGTCTGGTTGCACTGCGACAGCGCCGCCATCGTCGACCTGGTCGACCGGCTGCTCAATCGCACGTCCGTCTTCGCCAGGGTCGAGCAGTTCGAGCTGCGTATCACCGGCCGCGAGCGGCGCGCCGATCTCGACCTCGCCTGGCAGGGCGAGCCGGTGACCGTGCGGGCGCTCGAGACCTGGCTCGACGAGCGGCTCGACGACAGCCTGGGCGCCATGACCGGTACCGACGTGCTCAACCGCCACAAGACCGAGATCTGGTGCGAGCCCGCGGGCGACGGCCGCTCGCGCCTTCGCTTGCCTTTGGTCACGGTCGCCTTCGATACCGCCAGGGCGCAGGGCGGGGTGCGCCTCGAAGCCCGGCCCGAGTTCTACGATTTCGACCTGTTCGCCCGGATCGAGCGGGATTCCTTGGCCGAGACCCCGCTTCGTGATCTCACTTATGTCGTGTTCGACACCGAGACCACCGGGCTCGAGCCCTCGAAGGGCGATCAGATGGTGCAGATCGCAGGGGTCAGGATCGTCAATGGCCGGATGCTGCGCGGCGAGATCTTCGACAGCCTGATCCACCCGGGCCGCGCCATCCCCAGGGTCAGCTCCGAGGTGCACGGCATCACCGATGCGATGGTCGCAAGCGCCGACCCGGTGACCACGGTGCTGCCGCGTTTTCACCGTTTCGTCGGCGACGCCGTCCTGGTCGCCCACAACGCCGCCTTCGACATGAAGTTCCTGACGCTCAAGCAGCAGGAAGCCGGCTGCAGCTTCAATAATCCGGTGCTCGACACCGTGCTTCTGGCCGCCGCGGTCTTCGGCGCCGACGAGAGCCTGACCCTCGACGCGCTGGCCGAACGCTTCGCCATCAAGATCGCCGCCGAGGAGCGTCACACGGCGCTCGGCGACAGTCTGGCTACCGGCCTCACCTTCTTGCGGCTCATCGATCTGCTCGAGGCCGGCGGTGTGGCCACGCTGCGCGAAGCGATCGAGATCTCGGAAAAACAGGCCGCGATCCGCCGGGCCCAGGGCAAGTACTGAAGCTCTGCCCGGATGGGCCCCGATGGGGCTGGATGGGCCCGGATGCGCGAGGATGGGCTCGGATGGCGGGCGGGCCGCTCGTCCACGAGACCGCCCCCGCCCGCTCGAGCCGCCGCCCCCCGGGGCCTCCCCCGACCGGCCGCCAGCGGCAAAGTGCCTAGCGGTCCAGCGAACCCCGAGGAGCGTTCAGGCCTCAATCCGTCGGAATAGCCGGCTGACCGCCCGGGTCACCGCCGGCACCATCCGGATCGTCGCAAGCCGCGAGCATGCCAGTCATCAGCACGACACCGACGAGCAGCATGGCGCTGCGCAGACCGAATTTCTCCATCCACATTCGTTTTCTCCTCATCATGTTCGGGCAACCGTTGTGGCGGCCCGTGCGGCGGGACCCGGGCGTGGGTACCGCGACCGCCCCGAACAGCCGGTTCTGCGCCAGCCTGCCCCACATGACAGCTTTGTCAGAAAGAAGGTTCCCGAAGAAATCGCCATGCGGCTCAGCCGACGATCGGTGCCAGCGCCCGCTCGATCTCGAGCCCGTGGCCGAGCAGCCGGTCGTCCTCGCCCCCCGGTGCGAGCACCATGAGGCTCGTGGGCATGCCGTCCGGGTCGTGGCCCGAGGGCAAGGCGAGGCCGCACATGGCGAGGAAGTTGGCGGACATGGTGTTGCGCAGCGTGCGCAGATTGACCTGGTGGAACAGGTCGTCGTCGGCCTCGAGCGGGGCGATCGCCGGTGCCGTATGCGGTGTTGTCGGCATGACCAGCAAGCCGTCGCCGAGAAGCGCCCGAAGGTCTCTTTCGAGCTCGATTCGGGCAGCCACCAGGGTCAAGACGTCTAACCCTGTCATTCGCTTGCCGCCGAGAATGCGGGCAGTGACCCGGCGGTCGATCCGCTCGACCTCGGGACCGTCGATGAGCAGATGGTGGGTTCGGTAGGCTTCGGCGGCGACCAGCGAGCCATGTGTCGCCGTGAGCTCGGCGAAGCGGTCCAGGGGTGCGACCGGGCGGCGCTCGATCAGCGCACCTCGGGCGGCCAGGGCTTCGAGCGCCGCCTCGAAGGCTGCAGACACCGGCGCATCCACGTCTTCGGTGAAGATTCCGCTCGGCACGACCAGCCGTGTGCCGCCGAGTGCCCGGCGGCGAACCTCGCTCGTCACGGCACCGCGCAGCACCATGTCGACGGCGACGCAGTCCTCGACCGTGCGGGTGAAGAGCCCGACGCTGTCGAGATTGGGTGACAGGTCGAAGACACCGGTCTTGTCGATCCGCCCATAGCTGGGCTTCAGGCCGACGAGCCCGTTGAAGCTCGCCGGCACTCGCACCGAGCCGCCGGTATCCGTGCCGATGGCGACGGGTACCAGGCCGGAGGCCACGGCCACGGCCGAGCCCGAGGACGAGCCGCCGGGGGCGCGCCGGACGGAGCGGCCGTGGGCGTTGGCGGGGGTGCCGAAATGCGGGTTGAGGCCGAGGCCCGAATAGGCGAACTCGGTGAGGTTGAGCTTGCCGAGGCAGACCATGCCCGCGGCTTTGGCGAATGCTGCGACGGGTGCGTCCGCGGTCTTGGGCGGGATGTCGCGATAGAGGGCCGAGGCGGCCGTGGTGGGCGTGCCGGCGATGTCGACCAGGTCCTTCCAGGCGATCGGCACGCCGTCGAGGGGTGAGAGCGGCCGTCCGGCCCGCAGCCGCTCTCGCGCCGCCCTGGCTTCGGCGAGCGCCCGATCCTCGGTCACGGTGATGAAGACGGGCTCGGGATCGGCGGCGATCTTCGCCAGGCAATGCTCGGCGAACTCTACCGGATCGGCCCCGCCCGAAGCCAGCGCCCGCCCGATCGCCACCGCCGACCACCCGGCCAGCGTTTCCACATCCACCATCCTGTCACCTTTCGCTCGTGCGTTTTGCCAAGCAAGTACGTGGGGAAGATGATCTTCCCCACACTCCAACGGAACTTTGCGCTGTCGCCCCGCACGAGCGCCGGCACAAAGTAACGGAGGGGCCTACGGGGAGGCGCCGCCTCCCCGTTCTTCTTGTTCTTTTCTGCTACCCGAACAACCCTTGATGCAGCTTGCGCAGCTCGCTTTTCTGCACCTTGCCCATGGTGTTGCGCGGCAGGGCGTCGGTGATCATCACCCGCTTGGGCCGCTTGTAGGCGGCGAGCGCGTCGCGGGTGGCGGCGATGACGGCTTTTTCGTCGGGCGGGTCGGTCGGCTCGCGCGGGACGATGACGGCGACGACCGCCTCGCCGAAATCGGGGTGGGGGACGCCGATCACGGCGGATTCGGCGATGCCGTCCTGGTCGTTGAGGACGTCCTCGATCTCCTTGGGGTAGACGTTGAAACCGCCGGAGATGATGAGGTCCTTGTCGCGGCCGACGATGCTGAGGTAGCCGTCCTCGCTCATCGTCCCGAGATCGCCGGTGATGAAGAAGCCGTCGTCGCGGAACTCGCTCTTCGTCTTCTCCGGCAGGCGCCAGTAGCCGGTGAAGACGTTGGGGCCCTTGACCTCGATGCCGCCGATCTCGTTCGGGCACACGGGCGTGCCGTCCTTGTCCACGACCCGGACCTCGACGCCGGGCAAGGGCAGGCCGACGCTGCCGGGGCGCCGTTCGCCGTCGAGCGGGTTGGAGGTGTTCATGCCGGTCTCGGTCATGCCGTAGCGCTCGAGGATGGCGTGGCCGGTGCGCGCGGTGAAGCGCTCGTGGGTCTCGGCGAGCAATGGGGCCGAGCCCGAGATGAAGAGGCGCATGTTCGCCGTTGTCGTGCGGTCGAGCCGCGGGTTGGCGAGCAGGCGAGTGTAGAAGGTGGGCACCCCCATGAGCACGGTTGCATCGCGCATGAGGTCGATCACCTGATCGGCATCGAACCTGGGCAGTAGGATGATCTTGGCCCCCGTGGCGAGGCAGACGTCGAGGGCGACGAACAGGCCGTGGGTGTGAAAGAGCGGCAGCGCGTGGATCAGGACGTCGTCGCCGGTAAAGCCCCAGCTCTGGATCAG
>SLRI01000213.1 GCA_007131045.1 Rhodospirillales bacterium | reverse complement strand
TGCGCACCGCCTGTGGCGAAGCCGCGTTTCGCGCCGGCGAGCGGCTGCGCGCCGGCCGCAACTGGCGCGAGGCCGCGGGCTGCTACCGCCGCGCGCTCGAGCTCGACCCGAGCCACGGCCGGGCGATGGTCAATCTCGGCACCTGCCTGGAGCAGGAGGGCGATCTCGCCGCTGCCGGCGCCCTCTACGCCCGGGCTACCCAGAACCATCCCGACCTCGCCGAGGCCCCCCTCGACCTCGGCATCGTCAGGGCGATAACCGGCGACCGCGAGGGGGCGCGCGCCGCCCTCGAGGAGGCCATCGCCCGCAAGCCCAGCCTCGGCACCGCGCACTACCATCTGGCGCTGCTCGACGACCGGAGCCGCGACCCGGCGGCCGTCATGACCTTGGGCCAGCTCGCGACGCGGGCCGATCTCGGCGACGACGATCGTGCGCAGATCGGCTTCGCCCTGGCCCGCCGGCTGGATCGGCTGGGTGACTACGACCGGGCCTTCGCCGAGCTCGCCCGCGCCAACGAAATCCGCCGTAAAGCGTCACCGTTCGACGAAGCGGCGCACCGGCGGCTGGTCGAGGATCTCGTGCAGCGGCTCGACCGGCATGCCTTCAGCGACGCCCGCGAGAGCGGCCTGGCATCCGAGCTGCCGTTGCTGGTGGTCGGCATGCCGCGCTCGGGCACGACCCTGGTCGAGCAGATCCTGGCGGGCCACGATCAGGTGCACGGCGCGGGCGAGCGCGAGGATCTGCGGCGCTTCTGCCGAGAGCTGGCCGGCGGGCCCGGGCCGGCGACCGCGGAAGGACCTCGCTCGCTCGGCGCGGCGATCGGTGCTCTCGACCCGGCGAAGGCGCGCAGCATGGGCGAACGCTATGTCGCTGCCCTCGCGGCAACGGCAGCCACGCCCCCCCGCACGGCCGAGCGCGTCGTCGACAAGATGCCGGGCAACTATCTCCGGCTCGGCCTCTTGGCCCGGATCGCACCCGCCGCCCGGGTGGTCTGGTGCCGTCGCGATCCGCTCGACACCTGCCTCTCCTGCTACTTCCAGAGCTTTGCCGAGGGCCAGCATTTCGCCTACGATCAGGCAGCGCTGGGCAGCGTCTTTCGCCTGCACGAAAGGCTGATGCAGCACTGGCAGCAGGTCCTGCCCAACCCGATTCTGGAAGTGAGCTATGAAAAGCTGGTGAGCGATCCGCTGGCCGAGGCGCAGCGGCTCGTCGCCTTCGCCGGTCTGGACTGGCAACCGGGCTGCCTCGCTCTCGGTCGCGAGCGCCGGGCGATCCGGACATCGAGCCTGTGGCAGGCGCGGGAATCCATGCATCGCCGGTCGGTCGACCGCTGGCAGCGCTATGCCCACCATCTGGAGCCGCTCTGCCGCGCCCTCGACCAAAGAGCACGCCCCGCCACCTGACGGCTGAAACATCGGAGAGCCGGACAACCGGCGAGAGAATGGTGCGGTCGAGAGGACTCGAACCTCCACGGGCTAGGCCCACAGCGCCCTCAACGCTGCGCGTCTACCAGTTCCGCCACGACCGCATCGCCACCGCCTTCTAAAGAAATGCGCGGGAAGCGCAAGGGGTAGTCGTGGCGATCCGCGCTGCCAGAGGGCGCCCTTCCTTAACGAATGGTTGACCAACCGCATAGGCCGGTGCGCCTGTCGGTGGCCGGCACTTGAGCGGTTGGGCAAAGCACGCGAGGCTCCCGGGCAGGCGATACCCCACCACCGATCAAGGCGGTGCAGCGGACCGGAACACCAGCCATGCCCGACGCGACCCGAGAGACGCCCACCGACCGCCAGAGGGCGATCGTGATCGCCGTCGGCAATCTGAAGGGCGGTACCGGGAAGAGCACCATCGCCGTCAACCTCGCCTGCGCGCTGGCCGCGAGCGGTCACCCGTCGGTGGTGATCGATGCCGACCCGCAGCACACGGCGACCCGGTGGATGCGGCGCGGCGTCCTGCCGGCCCAGCTCTACGAAACGGCGCCCTTGCGCGACCTCGAGCAGGCCCCGGCCTGGATGGACGAGATTCACGAGATCGGCGCGGCGCAAGCCTTCGTGGTGATCGACCTGCCGGCAGTTCTCGGCGCCACGCTCGGCGCGGCCCTGCTGGTTGCCGACCTCGTGCTGGTTCCGGCCGCCGCCTCGGGCCTCGATCTTTCGGCGACCACGCGAACGCTGCACCGAATCGCCAAGGCCGAGGACGAGCGCGACGGGACGCCGATCCCGTCCCTGGTGGTCCCCACCCGAGTTGAGTCCGGCTGGTTTCGCGACGGCGGCCTGCGGCGGATGCGGATCCGAGTGCCGGTGGCGATGGCCCCGCCGATCCGCCACTCGCCCCTCTTCGCCGAAGCGTTCGACGCTGCCGACTGGATCGGCGGCTATGCCCCCCGCTCGGCCGCGCATCGCGACATCATGCGGTTGATGCGCTCGATTCTCCAGCGCGTAACCGAAGCGGCGCCCGCCCCCAAACAGACGCCCTCCATATCTGCCATCACGGCGCCCAACCTCGCCGCCTGAGCCTCGCCGCCCGAGGGGGCGGGCGCGGACAGCGCGCCGCCGCTCGTCAGATCTGCGACAGGCCGAAATTCTCGATGCCGATCCGCTCGATCAACTCGAGCTCGGTCTTGTTCTGGTCCTGGTGCTCCTCCTCATCCTCCAGAATATGGATGAAGAGATCGCGGGTGACGAAATCGTGGTGCTGCTCGGCGATCTTGATGGCGGCGCGATAATGCTCGATGCCCTCCAGCTCGAGCCGGAGATCGCACTCGATCACGTTCTTCAGATCCTCGCCGATATAGAGCTTGCCGAGCTCCTGCAGGTTGGGCAGCCCGCCGAGGAGCAGGACGCGCTGGATCAGCTTGTCGGCGTGCTGCATCTCCTCGATCGACTCGTCGTACTCGGCTTTGCCGCGCTTCTTGAAGCCCCAATCCTCCAGCATTCGGGCATGCAGGAAATATTGATTGATGGCGGTGAGCTCGCCCTTCAACGCCTTGTTCAGGGCGGCGATGACTTCGGGATGACCTTTGACGTCGGCGGCCATGGGTAACTCCTGATGCGGTTGCGAGCCCCGGCGCAACGCTGCGCTCTAGGGGGCAATTCCTTGTGACATGGATACGCGACGACCCTGATCGCGGATCAGTCTGGAACTATTCCACTTGCACCTGCGTCGTGTCGACCAGCGGCTCTTCGGAGCGCGACATTTGGCGCGCCGCCCGCTCGTCGCGCAACTCGTCGACGATGGCCTTCATCGTGGCGACACAGGCGCCGCAGCGAACGCGGCAGTTCAGTCGGCGGTAAACGCAGCCGGCGCGCCGTACCTCGGGCATGCCGGCAGCCTCGCGGCAGTCCCTCTCGCGCAACGCATTACAGACACAAACGATCATTTCGGGTCCCTCGAAAGCCATTCGTGCAAAGCACGCCGCCAGCTGCCGGTCAATGCGACAGTTGCTATGGCTGCCATGCACGGATGACATTGATCGAGATCAATCGAAAAGGAAGCTGATCACAAAAACGCGTCACGTTTCGGCTTCCGCCGCTTCCACCGTGATGCCGCGACGCTGCAATAGCCAGAGGAGAAAGAGGGCCGGCAGCGCGAACAAGGTAGACGTCACGAAGAAGAGCTCCCAACCCAGCGCGTCGGCGAAGAAGCCCGAGGACGGCACGATCACGAACTTGCCCAAGAGCTGCATGAAGGAGGTCAACAGTGCGTACTGAACGGCGGTGTAGTGGATGTTGCACAGCGACGAGAGGTAGGCGACGAAGACGGTGGTGCCCAGGCCCCCGGAGACGTTCTCGACGAAGATGACGAGGTGGAATAGGACGAGGTCGGGGCCGCTCAGCGCAAGCAGGAGGAACATCAGATTCGAGCCGGCCATCAGGATGACCGAGACGGTGAGCGAGCGCATCAGGCCTAGCCGGAAGACCAGAACGCCGCCGATCACCCCGCCCAAAAGGGTCATCCAGAGCCCGAACGTGCCCGATACCCAGGCGATCTCGGCTCGGCTGAAGCCGACATCGATGTAGAACGGGTTGGCCATCAAGGTGAGCAGCACGTCGGAGGCCTTGTAGACCGAGATGAAGGCCAGGATGGTGACCGCGATGCCGAGGCCGTTGCGCTTGACGAAGTCGTAGAACGGCTCGATCACCGCGCGGCGCATCCAGAGATGGACCTTGGTTTCCTCGGCGATCGGCACCAGGCCGAAATTGGCGTGCGCCCGCTTGCTGAAATAGGTGAAGCCGTAGAGGGTGAGCAGCGCCAGGAGCTCGACCCAGAAGCCGACGATGGTGAGCCAGACCGGGGCGAGAAACGCCTCGGTGGTGAACGGCTCGAGTCCGAAGGCGCCCACCACGAGGTTGCTCACGCCATAGAGCACGGCGAGGACCACGGCCCCGTGCAGGGTCGGAACGAAAGGACTCCACGGGCCGATTGCATACCAGAGTGTCTTCAGGATGAGCCAGGCGATGGCGATCAGCGCGAAGTTCTTGGCGTGGGCGGTAGCACCCGGCTCGCGTCGGTAGAGCTGCCAGGCGAGTTTGAGCCCGAGGCCGGTGACCACGAGATTGCCGAGCAGCACGATCCCTTGCGCCACCGTCCAGTCACCCGCCAGCGGCGAGAAGATGCCGAAGACGGTCGAGACCGGCAGCCAGGCGCCGTAGAAGAGGATGATCGCGAGCAGCAGGCCGCCGATGCCTTCATAGGCGGCGAGCCGGCTTTGCGGCACCTGCCGGATCAACCGGTCCTCCTCCAGCACCTGTTGGTCGATGAGCGCGGTCGAGGACTGCGCCGGCTCGCCGATGGAAAGCACCGTGCCGACGCCGATCAGGACGAGCAGCGCCATGACCGTGTAGGCCGCGGACCAGCCGGCCGCCTCGGCGACCAGAAGCGCTCCCGCGGTCGCTACCCACATCGCGATGCGATAGCCGAGCACCACCACGCCGGCGCCGGCGCCGAGCTTCTCTTGCGGCAGGATCTCGACCCGATAGGCGTCGATGACGATGTCCTGGCTGGCCGAGAAGAAGGCGACCATGACGGCGAAGAAGGCGGTCCACCAGAGGTCGATCCCCGGCTGGGTCTGGCCGAGTGCGAAGATCGAGACGATGAGGCCGATCTGGCTCGCCAGCATCCAGCCCCGCCGCCGGCCGAAGAGGTTGGTGAACGGCGGTAGGGGCAGCCGGTCCATCAACGGCGCCCAGGCGAACTTGAAGGTGTAGGGGGCGAAGGCGAAGCCGAACAGGCCGATTGCCGCCCGCGTCACGTCCTCCTCGCGCAGCCAAGTGCTGAGCGTCGAGGCGATCAGCATGATCGGCAGGCCGCTCGAGAAGCCCAAGAACAGCACGCCGACGACGCGCGGGTCCTTGTAGATGGCAAACGAGCCGAGCCAGCCCCTGACATCGAACCACGGTGCTGCGCCCGTCCGACCGACCCGTGCCCGCGTGCCCCTACCCGCCATGCCCCGCGCTCCTCGTCAGCGATCCCGCGGGAGGGCTATAGCCAGTGTGTGCCGGCGGCAACAAGCCCGGAATGCAACCGCTGGTAGGCCAGCCGGCCAGTGTTGCCGTCAAATCCACGCCCGATTCGCGCCAGCCGCCGATCGGGGCGTGCGGCTCGGGGCCGGCGAGACGCGCGGCGTCGGATCAGAAGAAGCGCTCGGGGGCTCAGAAGAACCGCTCGGGCACGCGGATGATGTCGCCCGGCAGGATCGGTGTGTCGGGGGTGACCACCACCTGCGGTGCCCCGGAGCCACCCCGCTGGACCGCGATCGCGTTCTCCCGCGCCCGGAAGGTGAAGCCGCCGGCCAACGCCACCGCATTGATGACGCTCATCCCCGACGCATAAGGATACTGGCCCGGGCGGTTGACCTCGCCGAGAATGAAGAACGGGCGATAGTTCAAGACCTCGATGCTGATCTGGGGATCGACCAGGTAGCCGTCGCGCAGGCGCTCGGCGATGCGCTGCTCGAGTTGGCGGGTGCTCAGGCCCGCCGCGTCGACCTCGCCGATCAACGGCATGGCGAACGAGCCGCTGCCGTCGACCTCGAACTCGCCCGACAGGTCCTCGTGGCGGAAGACCACGACCCGGAGCCGGTCGCCCGTGTCCAGCGTGTAGGCCGGGGCCGCGAGGCGCTGCGGCGTCACCTCGCCATCGACGCCGCTACCACCCGGCACGGACAACTCGCCTGGTGTCGGCGCACCACCACAGGCCGCCAGCGTCAGCCCCAAGCCGAGAATCAACAACGTCACTAGTCTGCGGCCAAGCCCCGTCATGCTCATCTCTCCAACGATCCGTGTCGAACGCAGCCCGCCACCGTTTGATGCGAGCGATCGGCAGACACACCGATCGACCACGGTTCTACGCCCCGAACCTTACTTAAAAATAAAGACAGCGCGGTGCAAGCATGGCACCGCGCTGCAAAACCGTCGCGCCGCCGACCGAGCGAGCCCTGGCGGCGGCCTGACCGGGCTTTCGGTTCAGAGCCGGGCGGTCACGCCGACTCGAAACACGTTGCGGTCGAACTCCGCGTTGTCGTCGTCGGAGTTGCGGGTGCTGAACTGGTAGCCGGCATCGACCGAGAGGTTGCGATTGAGCAGATAGCTCACGCCGGCGCCGAGACGGAACGTATTGTCGACCCGACCGACGCCCTGAAAATCGTCGCGCTCGTAGGCGGCATTGCCGTTGAGCAGAATGTTGCGGCGCAATTCGTGGTTGACGCCGATGCCGATCCGGGTCGCGAGATTGCCCGACGCCGGGTCGCCCTCGAAGAACACCGTCGTCTCCTCGAAGCCGGCGGCACCAGTGAGGTTGACCGTGGTGAGCCGAGTGGGTGTCCAGGTGAGGCCGACGTCGCCGGCGACGCCGCTCTGCGACTCGAACTCGTCGTAGGTGCGGCGGGTGAAGCCGAGCGAGGCCTCGCCCTGTACCAGCGCCGTGAAGTCGACCTCGGCGCCGCCGCGGACATCGAAGCCCTCGTTGTCGCGATCGTCGCCGGCGTCGTCGTAGCGGACGAGGTCGCCGTTGACCTCGGCGAAGGCGTTGATGGCGGGGGTCACGGTGAAGCCGGCCCGCAAGCCGGCGCCGAACCGGCTGCGGTCACGCTCGGCGTTGCTCACGTCGCCCGCGTCCTCGAAGGCGGTGCGGCGGGCGAAGACGGTCGGCTGGACGAAGAAGCGGGCGAACCGATGCCGGTGGCGAACCCGCGCCTCGCTCACCCAGAACTGGGTCACGTCCTCGTCGCCGATCTCGTCGGGCGACTCGCGGTCTTCGTGGCGACGGGCGAGAGAAAGCGTGCCGAAGGTGGCGCTGTCACGGGTGACGTCGAGGCGGCCGTTCAGCGCCCCACCGAAATCCTGGTAGTTGCTGTCGTCCTCGTCGGCGAAAAAGCCGAACTCGCCGAACACATTGGCGGCGAGGGCGTGGCGCGACCACTGCGATTGGGCTTGCAGCTCCGGGCGCAACGTGAAGATGAAGTCGTCCTCGGTGTCGTCATCCGTGGCGAAGATGTTGTCGTCGTAGGTGCCGGTCGCCTGCAGCGACGGAAAGATCAAAAAGGCGCCGGCACGAATGCCGAGCGGCGCGAACGGATCGTCCTGTGCCGCGGCAAAGGTCGGAGCGAGCAAGGCCGCCGCTGCCACGACGCCTGCGATCAGCTTGGTCTTCGTCATCGGTGGGACTCCGTGGGAAGCTTTGCGCCAAAACTATCGGTGGCCACACTGCCACAGCATCAGGCTGCGACAGCGGTCCTTCTTCGAGGTGACGAACTCTCGGCGGCGCTCGCGGCTCGGCAAATCGCAGTCGGGAGTGAAGGCCGATGCGGACGAGCGTGCCGATCGCACGGCTCACCCATATCAACCAGCGGTGGTCGTATCGATTTCGCTTCGTCCTGACAACCGTGACGGCGCGGCTTTCGCGCACCGTGAGCCGTCAGCTGATCTATCCGTCGGGACTGTAGCCCGAGCGCCACGCATGCTATGAGGCGCCGCACAGCGCGTCGGAAACATCAATCTGCAGTTGAGGGCACCCTGCTCAAGAGACTTTTTCAGCGCCCGCTCCCGCCCGTCGACGAAGCCCCGGTGGTCGCCGGCCGCCGGCCACGGGTGCCCGAGGGCGTGCGCGTCTATGCCGTCGGCGACGTGCACGGCCGCGCCGACCTGCTGCGCCAGCTGGAGGAACGGATCCAGGCGGATGCTGCGGCCCAGCCCGAGCGCTGCGGCAATCTGCTCATTTATCTCGGCGACTATGTCGACCGGGGCTTCGAGAGCCGACAGGTGATCGAGCACCTGACGGGACCGCCGCCGGAAGGTTTCGACCGCGTGCTGCTGCTCGGCAACCACGACTTGTGGTTTACCACCTTCCTGGAGGGGGAGCCGGTCGGCGAGAGCTGGCTGCGCTTCGGTGGCGACGCCACCCTCTTGAGCTATGGGGTGCCGCTCGCCTTCGACCAGCCGGAAGAAGCGCGTCTGGCAACGGCGCAAGCGGTGCTGGCGAGCCGGATCCCGGCCAGCCATCGCGAACTTCTGGCCTCGCTCGAATTGATGCTGGCGGTCGGCGACTATCTCTTCGTTCATGCAGGGATCCGCCCCGGCGTGCCGCTCGACAAACAGGTCGAGCAAGACGTCATCTGGATCCGCGAGCCGTTTCTCAGCTGGACTGGTGATTGCGGCAAGATCATCGTGCACGGACACACGGTCGAGGACGAGCCGGTGGTGCGCCGCAACCGCATCGGCATCGACACCGGCGCCTGCTTCAACGGCAATCTCACCTGCCTCGTCCTGGAGGAGGACACGCGCCGGTTCATCGCCACCGGTTCCAGTTGACCCGTCACGGCGTTCTCCGGCAGTCCCTCGTAGGGGAATACGAATGAGCGGCCAGCCGATAGCCGACGGTCGGGTGGTCCACGCTGTGTCGTGGGCGTTGGCGGCGCCCGGCTCGCGGCATATTTGTCGCATATCGTTGTCGAGTAGCCACGCGAAATGCGCCCGGGACAGCCACAGATGACTCGCAGCTGTGCTATATTGACCAGACTTCCATCGAGGATGAGCGATGACACGAACCGACCCTAGCCTCCGCGTCCTGGTTACCGGCGGCGCAGGCTACATCGGCAGTCATATCGTCAGGGATCTGGCGGCTGCCGGTCATGCGGTCACAGTCTACGACAACCTCTACTCCGGGCATCGCTGGGCGGTCCTCGAAGGCGAGCTGATCGAGGCCGATCTCGGCGATCGGGCGCGCCTCGAGAGCGTGCTCTGCGACAGTGGCTTCGACGCCGTGGTGCACTGTGCCGGCCACATCTGGGTCGGCGAATCGGTGGCCAACCCGGGCAAGTACTACTTCAACAATGCCGCCAACGCTTTTCGCCTGTTCGATCTCTGCGCCCAGTACGGCATCCCGCGGGTCGTCTTCTCTTCGACCGCCGCCGTCTACGGCCAGCCGGGGGTCGACGTGATCGACGAGGACCAGCCTTTGGCGCCGATCAATCCTTATGGCGCCTCGAAGCTGATGGCCGAGCGGGCGCTGCAGGACATCGCCGCCGCGAGCGGGCTGCGCTTCGCCATTCTGCGCTACTTCAACGTCGCCGGGGCCGACGCCGCGGCACGCATCGGCGAGGCCACCCCTGACAACAGCCACCTGATCAAGGTGGCGCTGGAGACGGCCGCCGGTTTGCGGCCGGAGATGCAGGTCAACGGCACCGACTATCCGACCCCGGACGGCACCTGCATCCGCGACTACGTCCACGTCGACGATCTCGCCGCCGCCCACGTCCAGGCTCTGGCACATCTGGCGGCGGGGGGGACTTCCTTGATCGCCAATTGCGGCTACGGCCGGGGCTACAGCGTGCGCGAGGTCCTGGAGGCGGTCGAGCGCGTCACCGGCCACACCCTGCCGGTGCGCCACGCCGCGCGTCGGCCGGGAGATCCGGCGGTGCTGGTCGCTGACAACCGACGCATTCGTGAAAGCCTCGGCTGGCAGCCGCGCCATGCCGATCTCGAGGCGATCGTCGCCTCGGCTTGGCGATTCGAGCAGGCATTGGCGAGCCGCCGCGCCGCTCTTGCGAAATCCGCCTGACGATTTATCTAATTCGCCGCGTTCAAATACCGTCTATGATCCAACCAGGGGGCGAGACGGCGAGCGGCGAGACGGAACGACCGACCCGACGTCGACGACGCGTGGGCAGTCGGCGGACCGGGCGACACGATCATCCTCAGGGACGCCAGCCATTAGCGATTACCGATCCGTATCGAATGGAAGCCGTTGGAGCGGTATCCTGGTTGCTGGGCTCCTCGTTTGGTTGGCCGGCCTCACGGTCGCGATCGGCGAGATCGTGGACGAGCCGTCGCCGACCCCGCCCGACGCGGCGCAAGCCGAGCCTGCCGACCTCGAGGCGCTGGATACGCTGATTCGCCAGCTCGAGGACCCGAGTGCCCGCGCCGAGTTGCTGGCCTCGTTGCGCACGCTTCGCGCGATCGAGGCCGGTGAGATGCCACATCCCCGAGATCCCGCCGACCGCTCGTCCGATATTCTCGCGGTGACGGTGATCGACGATGTCGCGGACGAGTTGCGGCGGCGAACGGATGCGCTCTTCGACATCGCCATCGATATCGCGGACTCGGCGGATCAGCTGCCGGAACTGGTCGCCTGGGTGCGGGAACAGGTGGCCGACGACGGCAATCGGCGGGCCTGGTTCCTGGTGATCGCCGCCGTCTTCTCGATTGTCGCCGTCGGCCTCCTCGCCCGCATGTTTGTGCTGCGCTTGCGTCCGCCGCACGATCCGTCGCAGCCGCGAACGTCGATGTTTCGCCGCTTTGCCGTGGAGCTCCTGGCGGCCTTCGTTTTCGGCGCGCTGACACCGGGCGTGCTGACGGTCGTCAACATCGCGGCGGGTCCGGATGCGCTGCTCGGCGGCTTCGTCGAGGTCGATCTCGGCCTCGTCGCCGCGGCCGCCATGAGCCTCACCGGCTTCTTCTTCGTCGCGATGGTCTGGCGCGCCGTCGTCCGGGTGTTGTTCGGTGAGCCCGGCACCATCGAGCCGCTGCTACCGGTGCACGAGCGAACCGCCAGGGTGATGCGCGCCGGCCTTTTCAGGATCGGCCGGCTCGGCTTCGTCGGTTTCGGGCTGTTGTTCGCCGTCTTCCAACTCGGCATGCCCGAATCGCTGTTTCTCTTCCTCGTCCACATCCTCTTTCTCTTGGTCGCCGGCACCGCCATCCTCACCGTGCTCAGTCTGCGCGAGACGGTAGCGAAGGCGATTCTCATCTGGAACGAGGAAAGCGGTGCCGCCATGGCGCGTTTCGTTCCCGGCTATTTTCTCGCCCGAACCTGGCACTACTTCGCGATTTTGCTGATCATGCTGCATTATGCCGTCTGGGCCCTGCAGGTGCCGGGCGGCATCCTGTTCTTGAGCCGGGCTACCTTGCTGACGCTCGGCGCTCTCCTCGTTGCGCGGTTCGTCGTGCTCTGGATCGACCGGTTGTTCGAAAGCGGCGTTCCCCTGACCGCGGAGAGCGAAGATCTGCTGCCGGGCGTGCAGGAACGGGCCAATCGCTACGCCGGTCCGGCGCGGTTGTTGCTGCGCAGTGCCATCGTCGTCGCCGCGGCCATCGCCATTGCCTCCGCCTGGAATATCGGCGTCTGGGAATGGCTCCGCGCAGATACCGGGCGCGCCTTCGTCGGCCTCCTCGCTCGCCTGTCCCTCATCGTCGCCGTCACGGTCGCCGCCTTCGAGCTGATCAGCCTGATCGCCAATCGGATCAGCAGTGCCAAGAACGAGCAGGGCCAGCCGGCGCACAGCAACCGGGCTCGCACGTTGACCGGCATCCTCGCCAATGTCGGCTACTTCGTCCTCGGCATGATCGGGCTGTTCACCGCCCTCAGCCAACTCGGTGTGGAGACCACGCCGCTGCTCGCTGGTGCCGGTGTCGTCGGC
>SLRI01000095.1 GCA_007131045.1 Rhodospirillales bacterium | reverse complement strand
CACCTCGACCGACGGCAGCCGCACGTCGAGGAGGAGAATGTCGCCGGCGGCGAGCTCGGTCGTCCGCTGCGGCCGCAGCAGCCGCTTGCCCCGCCCGACACCCCGCTCGATGGCCAAGAGGTTGACCCCGGACTGCCGGAGCTCGATCTGCTCGAGCGGGCGCCCGACGAGCTTCGAGCCCGGTCGGATCCGCACCCGATACTCCCGCTCTTGCAGGCCGTAGCGGTCGATCAGCAGGCGAAAGGTCGGCCGCCGGCTGGTGCTCGCCGCGTCGCCGACGTGGTTGGGCAGCCAGCGCCGGGCGACCAGCATGTAGGCGGTGCCCAGGACCAGGACGGCCACACCGAACGGGGTGATGGTGAAGAAGCCGAAGCCGACCTCGCCCTGGCGTATCAGCTCGGCATTGACGACGAGGTTGGGGGCTGTCGCCACCAGGGTCATCATCCCGCTGATCAGTGCGGCGAAGCTCATCGGCATCATCAGCCGCGAGGGGGCGGTGCCGGTGCTGCGGCAGATCCGCAGCACCACCGGGATGAAGATGGCGACGACCGCGGTCGAGCTCATAGCCGAGCCGAGCGTGCCGACCGAGAGCATCAGGAGCGCCACCAGCTTGAGCTCGCTGCCGCCGGCCCGCCTGTTGATCCAGTCGCCGAGCCGCCGTGCCACGCCGGTGCGAACCAGCCCCTCGCCGAGGACGAAGAGCAAGGCGATCAGCACGATGTTCGGATCGGCGAAGCCGGCGATCGCCTCGCCGACGCTGACCACGCCGGTCAGCGGCAAGGCCGCCATCATCAGCGCTGCCACCACGTCCATCCGCGGCCGGTTCATGACGAACATGACGATCGCGGCGGCGAGGAGTGCGAGCACGAGTACGAGGTCGAGGGTCATCCGGCAGGCTCCGGCTCGTTCGACTTCCGGGCAGCGCTACTCGGCGAGGGATGCGAGGATGCGGGCCCAGGAGCGGATGCCGCGGCGGAAGCTCTCGAGCTCGTACTTCTCGTTCGGGCTGTGGATGCGGTCGTCGTCGAGCGAGAAGCCGGTGAGCACCACGTCCATGCCGAGCTTCTCCTTCAGCTCGTGGGCGACCGGGATCGAGCCGCCCGAGCCGATGAAGACGGCCTTTCTGCCCCACTCGGCGGTCAGCGCGTCGCGGGTGCGGCCGAAGGCCGGGGCATCGATCGGAAAACGGATCGCCCGGCCAGCGCCGTGTTCGATGAAGCGGACCTTGCAGTCGGCCGGCAGGCGGGCCCGCACGAAGCTGCGGAACGCCTCGCGGATTTCGTGCGGATCCTGGTCGAAGACGAGGCGGAAGGAGACCTTGGCCGAGGCCCGGGCCGGGATCACCGTCTTGAACCCATCGCCCTGGTAGCCGCCGCCCATGCCGTTGACCTCGGCCGTGGGCCTCGACCAGGTCTGCTCGAAAATCGACCGGCCCTGCTCCCCCGCCGGCACCGAAAGACCGACGGCACCCAAGAAATCGGCGGCATCGACCGGCAGGTTGTCCCAGGCCGCTTTCAGCTCGGCCGGCAGCTCGTCGACGCCATCGTAGAAGCCCGGGATGGTCACCCGGCCGGTCTCGTCGTGCAGGTCCGCCAGGATCCGGGCCAGCACATGGTTGGGGTTCTGCGCCGCCGAGCCGTAGAGGCCGGAATGGAGGTCGCGGTCGGCGGCCTCGATGATCACCTCCTCGCCGCAGAGGCCGCGCAGCATCGTGGTGATCGCCGGGGTTCTCGGATCGAGCATGCCGGTATCGCAGATCAGCCCGATATCCGCCCGAAGCGCCGCCGCGTGCTGCTCGAGAAACGGCGGCAGGCTGGCGCCACCGGATTCCTCCTCGCCCTCGAGGACGATGCTGAGCGGGATCGGCAGCGCGCCGGCGACCGCCTGCCAGGCCCGGCAGGCCTCGACGAAGGTCATCACCTGGCCCTTGTCGTCGGAGGCGCCGCGTGCCCGGATGTAGCGGCTGCCGTCGGGCCGGGTCAGGATCACCGGCTCGAACGGGTCGCCCTCCCAGAGCTCGAGCGGGTCGACCGGCTGGACGTCGTAGTGGCCGTAGAAGAGTGCCGAAGGCCCGTCACCCTGGCGCGCGTGGCCGGTGACGATCGGATGGCCGGGCGTGTCGTTGACGGTGGCGTCGAAGCCGATGCTGCGCAGATCATGGGCGTGCCACTCGGCGCAGCGGCGGCACTCGGCCGTATAGGCCGGGTCGGTGGAGATCGACTTGATCCGCAGCAACGCGAACAGCCGCTCGAGGGACGCCTCGAGATCATTGTCGATTTGGGCCAGAACGGCGTCGAGATCGGACATCGAGCCTCCAAAAGCGGGCGATCGGTCGAGAGCCCTGGTGCCATAGGCGAGGCGGGCGTCGCCGGCAATCGTGACGAGGGGCCGGGCGGATCAGACGGCGGGCTTCGAGGCGAACAGGTTCAGGCCCAGCCGCTCGGACAGGTAGCGGGTGACGAGCTGGCCGCGGACGCTGTTGCCGGCCTCGTCCAGGGGTGGCGAGAAGGTGCCGAGCCCGCCCTTGCCCGGTGCGATGGTGACCATGCCACCGCCGACCCCGCTCTTGCCCGGCAGGCCGATCTCGAACAGCCACTCGCCCGAGCGCTCGTAGAGCCCGGCCGTGGCCATCACCGCCAGCACCCGCTTGGCGATGTTCGGGTCCACCACCCGCTCGCCGGTCGAGGGATTCACCCCGCCATCGGCGAGGGTCGCCCCCATCACCGCGAGATCCTCGGCGGTGACGCTGAGCGAGCACTGCCGCGTATAGACGTCGGTCGCCTCCACGGCGTCGCCATGGAGACGCCCGTAGCCCTCGAGCAGCTGGGCGATTCCCCGATTGCGCCGATTGGTGGCGGAAGCGGTGCGGTAGACGTCGTCGTCCAGCGCGAGTTTTCGCCCGGCGAAGCGCGAGAGCCCGTCGCGGACGAAGTCCCACTTCGCCGCTGCGGTCTCGCCCGGGGCGAGGCTGGTGGTCGCGATCGCGCCTGCATTGACCATCGGGTTCATCGTCCGCTCGGGGTTGAGCTCGATCGCCATCACCGAATCGAACGGCAGCCCGGTCGCGTTCACGCCGATCTTCT
>SLRI01000149.1 GCA_007131045.1 Rhodospirillales bacterium | reverse complement strand
GGCCGGCGGACAAGGCCGGCGGATGCGGCGTCAACCGGCTCTGCGCCAGGAGTGCCGCCTCCTTCGATTGCTGGGCAACGGCCGGCCGTCGGCCGCGCTGGCTGGTACCCTTCGTCGTAGGGCGACCGACGACCTGCCGCCTGCACCGCCCGGATGGGTCAGGCGGCGTTGGATCCTTCGAGGACGCGGTAGGTCTCGACGGGCTTGCTCACGCCCTTCAATTGGCGGGGTTCGGTGGCCTCGGCGGTGACGGCGTGCTCGATGTCGAGATAGGCGCGCTGGTCGAGCAGGATTTCGTTGTCCTGGGCGAGGTCGCAGAGCCGGGCTGCGATGTTCACCGGATTGCCGATGGCGGTATAGCCGGCACCGCCCTTGGCGCCGATCAGGCCGAGGGTGGCGTAGCCGGCGGCGATGCCGATGCCGATGCCGAAGGAGAAGCCGAGGCGCTCCCAGCGGCGGCGCAGCTCGGCCACGGCGCCGCGGATGTCCTGGGCGAGGTTGAGGGCGTCTCGGACCGGCTCCTCGCACGGGATCGGGTCGTTGAAGAAGACCATGACGCCGTCGCCGGCGCGAAAGCCGATGGTGCCGTTGTGTCGGCCGGCGAGCTCGCCGATCTGGCCGTGGAAGGCTTGCAGGACGGCGATGGTGTCCTCGGGCTCGGCGCCTTCGGTGAACGCGGTGAAGTCGCGGATGTCGCAAAAGAGGCAGGCGATGTAGCGGCGGTGGCTGTCGAGAAGCCGCGCCTCGCCGCCCTCGACGACGAGCTCGGCCACCTTGGGCGAGAGGAAGTCGCGGAGCCGGTCGAGCCGCTCGATCTCGCCGCTCTGTCGTTCGACCTTGTCCTCGAGCCGGCCGTTGAGCTCGGCGATCTCGCGGGTCTGCGCCTGCAGCTGCTTGGCGTAGGCGCCGACGAGACTGTTCTGGTTGAGCAGGGCTGCGGCGACCAGGCAGACATAGGCGAGGATTTCGAGGCTCTGGTCGAAGTGGACGTAGAGGACGAAGAGGATCAGGCCGACGCCGACGGCGCCGATGACGAGCGGCAGGTTGCGGCCGTGCTGGGCGCGGTCGGTCCAGATCGCCCAAAGGGCGATGCCGCCCAGCCCCCACATGACGACGGCCTGGAGATGCGCCCGCCAGCCGACCATCTCGACGCCGAAGGCGCCGGCGGCCAAGAGCGTGCCGTAGCAGGCGACGAGCGAGCCGGTGGCGGCGAGCAGTGCCAGCACGCCGGGGGCGAGCCCGGTAGTGGCGCCGCGCACCGTGTCGCGGTCGATGGCGGGTGCGCCGATCTGTTCGGTGCGCATGTTCCTTCCAAGCGCCGAAAGGAGCCTCGGGCGGCGCGGCAGGTCGCGTGCCGGCGCCCGTCGTGAAGCGGTAGCATACACGAATTGGTGTGAGCCTGAACCCCCGGGGGGTTGTTGGCGACGAGGCGCGCTCAGATGATCCGCTCGGCGGCCGCTTCGATGCGCTGGCGAAGTGTCGGATGCAGGCCGCCGCGAGTGGCGAGATCGGCTTTGGCGCCGAGGATTTCGCTCAGTCGATCTTCGAGGCCGACGAGCTCGACAAAGGTAAAGCCGGGTGCGGGGTCGATGAAGACGTCAATGTCGCTGGTGGGCTCGGCTTCGTCGCGAACGGTGGAGCCGCAGAGGTAGAGTGCCTTCGTCTTGAAGGCGGTGATCTCGTCCTCGTGCTCCTTTATTCGGCGGATGACTTCGGCCTTACGCATCGCGGCTGCTCGGGGTGGGAAGCCAGTCGTCGGGGCTCAGGATTTGGGCGAAAGTGTAGGGGCAGGTTGCGGGCAGATGGTCGAGCAGTTCCGGTTCGTGTCTAGAGACTTGGGCCTTCAGGCGCCGTCGCGCTCTTGCGTATTGCCGATCGAGGTCGCGGATGATCCTTTGCCTGATCGACGGAGTCAGCTTCTGTTCGAGATCGATTCGGAAGGTCGCGATTTCCGATTCCCAGCCGGCTCTGGGGTCAGTAGCTCGCGAATATTGCAGCTTCAGCAGGTGAGCGATGATCTGTTGGGTCAATGACTGGCAGGTGTGCAACTCGCTCTTGCCCAAATCCTCCACCTCCTCGGCGAGCAGATTCCAGTCGAGTGGCTCATTCTGGCGCAGTCGAGCTTGGGCGCGCAGGTGCTTTGCCTGGTCCTGCGTCCAGGCGTAGAAGTCCTCTTCGTAGGTCGGCCGGTTCTTCACCTCGGCGCTCACGGCTTCCTCCACCCAGGTTACGAGGGGGTGCGGGGGAAATCATTTCCCCCGGCTTCTCTTATCATGCCTGCGTCCGGCATGTAGGAAGCCATCGGTCGGCGCCTTGGATTTGCTCGAAGGTGTAGGGGCAGCTCTCGGGCAGGAGGGCGAGGCGCTCCGGTTCATGGGCCCGAAAGCCCGGGGTCACCAGTTCAATTGCGTTGGCGTAGTGCTCGCCTAGACCGCTCATGATCTTCCGCTTGATGGTGGGCGTGAGGTGTCGCCTGAGGCCGATCCTGAAGGCGGCGACCTCTTGCTCCCAGCCCAAGCGTGGCTCGGTAGCCTTGGAAAACTCCAGCTTGATAAGGTGTGCGATGATCTGATCCGTCAGCGATTGGCAGGTATGAAGCTCACTTCGGCCCAAGTCCTCGACCTCCTCGGCGAGCTTCATCCAGTCGAGTGGTTCGTTTTTCCGCAGCCGCGCCTGGGCGCGCAGGTGTTTCGCCTGGTCCCGGGTCCAGGCGTAGAAGTCCTCTTCGTAGGTCGGCCGGTTCTTCACCTCGGCGGTCACGGCTTCCTCCACCCGGATTACGAGGGGGTGCGGGGGAAATCATTTCCCCCGGCTTCTCTTATCATGCCAGGGACGGCAGTTTCAGCCCCATTTCCTTCGCACAAGCGATCGCCTCATCGTAGCCGGCATCGGCATGACGCATCACGCCGGTCGCGGGATCGTTCCACAAGGTTCGCTCGAGGCGTTTGGCGGCTTCGTCGGTGCCGTCGGCGACGATGACCATGCCGGCGTGCTGGGAGAAGCCCATGCCGACGCCGCCGCCGTGGTGGAGCGAGACCCAGGTGGCGCCGGATGCGGTGTTGAGCAGCGCGTTCAAGAGTGGCC
>SLRI01000685.1 GCA_007131045.1 Rhodospirillales bacterium | reverse complement strand
GGTCGCTCGAGGCCATCGCTGCTCTGGTCGAGGGCCAATCCTTGAACGATTGCGAGGTGCGTGCTCGCTGCCGGGACGGCAGTTATCGGTGGATTGCCTGGACCGCCGTGCCCTATGCGGCCGAAGGGCTTCTTTATTGCGTCGGCCGAGACGTGACGGAGCGACGGCAGAGCGAGATGCGCTTTCGGCGGATGGCGGACAATCTGCCGCTGAACGTCTGGCTGCATGATCGTGAGGGAAAGCTCGACTTCGTCAACCAGACCTTCTGCGACTATTTCGGGGTCGAGCGGGAGGACGTGCAGGGCGACGATTGGCAAATGCTGATGCAGCTCGATGACGACCACAGGGGCTATATCGAGCATTTCGAATCCTGCGTGCGCGACCGCACGCCGTTCCACGGCGAGTTCCGGGGACGCCGCGCCGATGGGACCTGGCGTTGGCTCGAGTCCTGGAGCCAACCGACCTTCGACCATTCGGGCCGGTATATGGGCCATGTCGGTACCAGCCTCGACGTGACCGAGCGCAAGGCGGCGGAACAGACGCTGGTGGCCAGCGAAAGGCGCCTCCGGCGCGTCCTGGACCAGCTTTTTGCGTTCGTGGGCGTGCTGTCGCCCGAAGGAATCCTGCAGCAGGCGAACCTGGCCCCGCTGGAGCGCGCCGGAATTACCCTCGAGGATGTGGTCGGCAAGCCGTTCGAGGAAGCCTACTGGTGGTCGTACGATGCCGCCGTGCAGGCACAGTTGCGCGACGCCATGCGGCGGGCGGGCGGCGGCGAGACCGTGCGCTACGAGGTGCCCGTGCGCATGGCCGGCGGCCAGATGCTCACGATCGACTTTCAGATTGCGCCGCTGCGGGATGACGACGGCAGGATCGTCGGGCTCATTCCGTCCGCCATCGATATCGACGAGCGCAAGCGCGGCGAAAGGCAACGCGAGCTGCTGATCAACGAGCTGAACCATCGCGTGAAGAACACGCTGGCCGTCGTCCAGGCACTTGCCGTGCAGTCCTTCAGGAACGGGGCCGCTCCAGCGGACAGCCTGCGCGCTTTTCAGGCGCGTCTCGCAGCACTGGCCGCCGCGCACAACCTGCTGACCACGACGAGCTGGCAGAACACGTCACTCGAAGCGCTGGCCCGGCAGATCGTGATCGCCACCTGTGGCCAAGGCAATCGCGTGAGGTTATCGGGGCCGCCGATCGAGCTGGCGCCGAAGCGGGCCCTGACGCTTGCTTTGGCGCTTCATGAGCTGTGCACCAATGCCATCAAGTACGGGGCGCTTTCCGGCCGAAGTGGCCGTGTCGGCATCGAGTGGAGCGTCTCGAGCGGGCCCGAGCCGATGCTGCGACTGGTCTGGCGTGAGCAAGGTGGCCCGCCGGTTCGGCCACCCGAGCGCAAGGGGTTCGGCTCGCGGATGATCGAGCGCGTGCTCGCCGAGGAGTTCGACGCCGAGGTGACCCTGGCTTTCCACCCGGCGGGGCTGGTGTGCAGCTTGACCGGTCGGCTGCCCGAAGCGGCAGGGTCGCCGTGACGCTGCTCGAAGGCAAACGCATCCTCCTCGTCGAGGACGAGGTGTTGGTCGCCTACATGGCCGAGGAGTTTCTTCTCGAACTGGGTGCGATCGTGGTCGGACCCGCCTATCGGATCACCGACGGCCTCGTCCTGGCCGAGCGCGAAAAGCTCGATGCCGCGGTTCTCGACGTCAACATGAACGGCAGCCGCAGCGACCCGATCGCCGAGGTGCTGAAGGGCCGCGCCATCCCCTTCGTGCTGTCAACCGGCTATGGCGAAGTGGAGGGCAATCGGGGCGTGCCCGTCCTCGACAAGCCGTACACGGCAGAAACGCTCGGCAAGGCGCTCAGGCACGTCATGTCGGCGGGCTGAGCGCAGTTCGCTCGCCTGCTTCTGGGTGCAGGCGACGGAATCCTTCTCGTAGAGCTCGCTCGAAGTCGTAGCGCAAGGACCCCACCGCCCCTCCACCCGCCACCGTCCCAAAATCCCGAGGGGGCGCGGGGGAAATCACTTCCCCCGCATTCCTGCATCTTGCGAAGCGGAGGAAGCTTGCCTACCGTTTACGGAAAGGAGACCGCACCATGGCGAACGTCGAGAAGGTCAGCGTCGCGCTGACCCCCGAGATGGCCGAGACGATGCGCGAGGTGGTGGCCAGCGGCGAGTATGCCTCGTCGAGCGAGGTGATGCGCGAAGCCCTACGCGAGTGGAAGGAGCGCCGCACCTTCCGCAAAGATGCGATCGAGGAGCTGGGTCGCCTCTGGGATGGGGGGATTGAAAGCGGCCCGCCGACAGACGGCGAGGCGGCCTTCGCCCGGATCAAGAGCAAGCTGGACGCCAGGCTCGCCAACCGCCAAGTCGAATGAGCTTTCGGCTTCGCCCGGAGGCCGAGGCCGACATCGAGGCCATCACCCTTTACATCGCCGAGCATGCCCCGAGAGCCGCACAGGCCTGGTACGACGACACATCCTCCGCCACTGCCGCCAGCTCGGCGCCATGCCCGGCATGGGCGTCGCCCGGCCGGAGGTGAGGCCGAACCTCCGCATCTTCCCGGTCGGCAACTATCTCATTCTCTACCAACGGATCGGCCAGAACGCCGAAATCATCCGCGTGATCCACGGCGCCCGACAGTGGCAAGACCTGCTCTAATCGACAGCGAAGAAAGCAGCCGGGGGAACTGAGTTCCCCCGCGCCCCCTCCGTCCTTTTCGGTCGGCCCGCGTGCCTTCAAACACCGCGGAGGTCGTGGCAGGATGATGGTGGGGACCAGGAGATGGCCATGCGCCCTGATCTCGTCACCATCCTCGCTATCTTCCACACATCTCTAACAACCGGACCCCGCAGCAATACCCCACAATGGAGCTCAACGGCTCAGCCTTTTCGCCGTCCCGCTCATCGCATCCGCCGCGTGTACTCGTCGACCAGTGCTCGGATCATCCGCTGGTAGGGTACGCGCTGCTTGGCGGCTTCGCGCTTGAAGAAGTCGACCGAGCGGCGGCTCAGGGCCAGGGTCACTTTTACGGTGTCGTCGCGCGGTACGAGCTGGTCGGGGGGTGGCAGCATGTCGGTGGTGCGGCGCAGCT
>SLRI01000447.1 GCA_007131045.1 Rhodospirillales bacterium | reverse complement strand
GCTGGTCGTAGCAGGGCTTGGCCTGGATGTCGGCGGGATCGGCGATCGCCGTGCCGTCGGGATGGATCAAAAAATACTCGGCCTCGACCCCGGTCTTCGGCCGGAAGCCCGAGGCCGCCGCCGCCTCCACCTGGCCTTTCAGCACCAGCCGCGGCGCCTGCGCCACCGGTTCGCCGGCCATCACCAGGTCGGCCGCGAGCCAGCCGACCTCCGGCTTCCAGGGCAGGATGGTCAGCGACTCCGGGTCGGGCACCGCGAACATGTCCGGATCGGCCGGGCTCATGTCGAGATGCGTGGCGAACCCGGCAAAGCCGGCGCCGGTCACCTGCATCTCGCCGATCGCACTGGCCGGGACCAGCTTGGAGCGCTGCACCCCGAAGAGATCGGCGAAGCTGATCAGGAAATATGCGATCTTCTCCTGCTCGGCGATTTTCGCCAAATCCAGCGCCTGTTCCTGGGCCATTCGTGGCGTCTCCTTCTCGTTGTCGCTCTGGTCGCCGCTGCGGAGAATGTTCGGGCGGCGCTGCCTTGGCAAGCGCGCGTCTCGGGCGGCCTTGACCGCGCTGCCGGTGGATGCATCTTCGCGACATGCGCAACCCGGCCCTTTCGCTCCTCCTCGCCGCCGCCGCCATCGTCGGCATCGCGGCTGTTCCCGCCGTGGCAGCGGCCGAGGGACCGCTGCGGGCGACTTATGCCGTGCGCTGGGGCGGCATCGAGATCGGCCGGTTCTCGACCGAGCTTCGCCGCTCCGAGGGGCTCACCGGGGAGAGCTACCATCTGGCCTATCAGGCGCGGACCAGCGGGCCGTTGCGCTGGGTGGTCGGGCTGGAGAGCAACGGCTGGGCCGCCGGGCAGCTGGTCGACGGGGTCGTCCGGCCTGAGCATTTTCGCGGCCAGAGCAGCTGGCGCGACGGCGAGGGCTACTGGCGGGTGAGCTTCGATGCCGACGGGCTGGCGCGCGAGGTCGAGCTGGACGCCGCCACCCGCGACGACCGTGAGCCGGTGCCCGAGGCGCTGCGCCGCGGCCCGGATCCGCTCAGCCTGATGCTCGAGGCGATGCAGCTCGCTGCCGCCGGCGCCATCCTCGAGGGGCGGAGCTTCGACGGCCGCCGGGCGATGCGCTACAGCCTCGCCTGTGCCGCCGAACCCTCGCCGATCCAACCGGCGGCGCTCGGTGCCGCGGCGCGCGACGCCCTGGTCTGCACCGCCGATGGCGAGCTCGTCGCCGGGCGCTCGAAGCGTTGGGGCGAGCGGGCCGACGAGCAGACCCGCGAGCGCTCGCCGGTCCGCGTCTGGCTGGTGCCCGAGCTCGGCGGGATGCCGCACTGGCCGGTGCGGATCGAGGCGACGAGCCGCTGGGGCACGGTCACGGTCGAGCTCGAAACGTTCAGCGATCCCGCTGCCTGAGTGGCGCTGCCACGCAGCTGCCGGCGCCAATAGGGCTTGCTGAGCACTCGGCCGGTGTGGTTCAAAGCCCGGGGCCGGGACGAATACCACCGAGCACGCGGCTGCCGGCAGACGACCGACGCGGCGAGGTCACCGCCGGAAGGCCGGTCGCCGACAACCGAGGACAACGACGCCCGACGGCCCGCCGCTGTCGCCCTGCTATCGAGGACTACGGGAAAAGCGATGCAACTTGCCCTGATCGTCCTGCTGCCGTTCGTCGGCGCCGTGCTCCCGGCCCTGATGATCCGTGCCGGCCGCAACGCCTGTGCCACGGCGACCTTCACGGTGACGCTCACCGCCTTCTTGATCCTGCTTGCCCACGGCCCGCGCGTCTTCGCCGGCGAGGTCGTCCAGTATCGCCTCGAATGGCTCCCGAGCCTCGGGCTCGACGTCAATTTCTTCCTCGACGGCTACGGCTTTCTGTTTGCCGGCCTCATCCTGTTCATCGGCCTTCTGATCATCACCTACGCGCGGTTCTACCTCGCCAAGGAAGATCCGATGGGCCGCTTCATGGCCTTTCTCCTGCTCTTTCAGGGGGCCATGGTCGGCATCGTTTTGTCCGACAACATCCTGCTCTTGTTGATCTTCTGGGAGCTGACCAGCCTCACCTCGTTCCTTCTGATCGGCTATTGGAGCCACCTGCCCGCGGGCCGGCAGGGGGCGCGGATGGCGTTGATCGTGACCGGCTCGGGCGGGCTCTCGCTGATCGCCGGGATGCTGCTGCTCGGCCACATCGCGGGCTCTTATGACATCTCGGTGATCATCACCCGGGCCGAGGTGATCCAGGCGAGCCCCTACTACATCCCGGCACTGCTCCTCGTCCTCGGCGGCTGCTTCACCAAGTCGGCGCAGTTCCCGTTCCACTTCTGGCTGCCGCACGCCATGGCGGCGCCCACGCCGGTCTCCGCCTATCTGCACTCGGCGACCATGGTGAAGGCCGGAATCTTCCTCCTGGGCCGCCTCTGGCCGGCCCTCTCGGGCACCGACGCCTGGTTCTACATCGTCGCCACTACCGGCCTCGCCACCATGGTGATCGGCGCCTGGATCGCGCTCTTCAAGGACGATCTGAAGGGCCTCCTGGCGCATTCGACGGTGAGCCATCTCGGCCTCGTCACCTTCCTCTTCGGCATCGGCACGCCGTTCGCGGCCCTGGCCGGGGTCTTCCACATCATCAACCACGCGACCTTCAAGGCCGCGCTCTTCATGAATGCCGGGATCATCGACCACGAGGCCGGCACGCGCGACATCAAGCGGCTGGGCGGGCTCGTCCACCTGATGCCGATCTCGGCCACCATGGCCTTCGTCGCCGCTCTTTCGATGGCCGGCATCCCGCCCTTGAACGGCTTTCTCTCCAAGGAGTTCATGCTGGAGGCGGCGAGCGAGACCGCCTGGTTCGGCCTGGGCTTCGACCCCACCGTGGCGATCATCGCGACCATCGGTGCGGTCTTCTCGGTCGCCTACAGCCTGCGCTACATCATCCACGTCTATCTCGGCCCGAAGCGCAAGGACTATCCGGCCAAGCCGCACGACCCGCCCTTCGGCATGTGGGCGCCGCCGGCTGTCCTGGTCGTGCTGGTCGTGCTCATCGGCCTCTTTCCCAACACCGTCGCGGGGCCGCTGCTCGCCACCTCGGCGGGTGCCGTGATCGGCGCCGAGCTTCCCTATTACAGCCTCTCGCTCTGGCACGGCTTCACCCCGGCGCTGTTCATGAGCATCTTCGCGGTGGTGGCCGGCTATTTCCTCCTCACCCGGCACGCCGACGCGATCACCCTGCGCGAGCGCTTCTGGCGCCCCGAGGCCAAGGCGCTGTTCGACACCTCGGTCGAGGCCGTCGTCGGCTGGGCCCGGACCGGCACCTGGGCGCTGCAGAACGGCTCGCTCCAGCGCTATCTGGCGGCGTTGACCGGGATGGCGCTGCTCGGCGGCTTCGCCACCTATCTGGCGGCACCGGGTGCGCCCGGCACCGAGCCGATGCTGCCGGTCCCGGCGCTGGCCCTGGTCGGCTGGCTGCTGCTCGCGGCTTCCTGCGCCGCCATCGTGCTGCTGCATCGCCAGCGTCTGTTCACGCTGGTGCTGGTCGGGGTCATCGGCGTCATCGTCAGCCTCGGCTTTCTCTACCTCTCGGCCCCGGATCTGGCGCTCACCCAGATTTCCGTCGAGGTGGTGACCATCATCCTCCTGCTCCTGGCGCTCAACTTCCTGCCCAAGTCGACCCCGGTCGAAAGCCCGCTGCCGATGAAGGTCCGGGACGGGGTGATCGCGGGCCTGGCCGGGATCGGGGTCACCGGTGTGGTCTATGCCGTCCTGACCCGCGAGTTCAGCTCGATCTCCGAGTTCCACCTGGCCAACGCCTACGAGGGCGGCGGCGGCACCAACGTGGTCAACGTCATCCTCGTCGACTTCCGCGGCATCGACACCTATGGCGAGATCATCGTGCTCGGCATCGCCGCGATCTGCATCGTGGCGCTGCTCGACACCGTCATGCAGGGCGCGTCCGGCCGGCGCATCGCCAACTGGGAGGTCGACATGAAGCGGTCGGCCGACCGCCACCCGCTGCTCCTGGTCGTGGGCACCCGGGTAATGCTGGCCTTCGCCCTGGTGGTCGGCGCCTACATCTTCCTGCGCGGCCACAACGAGCCGGGCGGCGGCTTCATCGCCGGGCTGGTGGTCTCGATCGCGCTGATCATGCAGTACATGGCCTCCGGCTTCGCCTGGGCGCAGCGCCGGGCCGGGCTCGACTACCACAACGTCATCGGCTGGGGTGTGCTGGTCGCCGGGCTCACCGGCGTCGGCTCCTGGCTGTTCGACTATCCCTTCCTGACCTCCTGGTTCGACTACTTCACCCTGCCCATCGTCGGCACCTTCGAGCTCGCCTCGGCGATCGCCTTCGACGTCGGCGTCTTCCTCTGCGTCGTCGGCTCCGTGATGCTGGCGCTCGCCCGGCTGTCTCGGGTCGGACGCATCGCCGAGCATCTCGACGTGCCGGAGCGCGACATGGACGTCGACCCGAGGGACGTGCCGGACGGTAATGTTGCGGCCGAGGCACCGTCGGCCTCGCCGGCCGCGGCGAAGTAGGGAGAGACCGATGGAACTCGTCGTCGCCTCGGGCATCGGCCTGCTGTTCGCCGCCGGCACCTACCTCTTGCTGCGTGGCCGCACCTTCACCGTCGTCATCGGCCTCACCATGCTCGCCTACGGCGTCAACGCGCTGCTCTTCGCCATGGGTCGCCTGCATACCGACATGCCGCCGGTCCTCTCCCTCGACCTTCCCGCCTATGCCGACCCCCTGCCCCAGGCGCTGGTGCTCACCGCCATCGTCATCGCCTTCGGCATGACCGCCTTCGTGGTCGTGCTCATCCTCCGCTCTTTTCTCGAGGTCGGCAGCGACCATGTCGACGGCAGCGAGCCGGTCGATCCCGGCAGCCCGCGCAGCTATCCCGACGGCAGCCCCAGGCCGCCGATAAAGAGCGCGTCGCGCGGCGCCGCGGGAGGCCGCTCGTGAACCACTGGCTGGTCGTCCCCGTCATCCTGCCGGCCCTGGTCGCCGGCATCCTGATCCTCGCCCTGCGCCACGACATCCTGCTCCAGCGGATCACCTCGATCGCCTCCACGGTGGCCTGCCTCGGCGTCGGCATCGGCCTTCTGGTCCAGGCGGCCGGCGGTATTGTCGAGGTGTACGAGCTCGGCAACTGGCCGGCCCCGTTCGGCATCGTCTTCGTCCTCGACCGGCTCTCGGCGCTGATGCTGGTGCTGATCGGCACCCTGGCCCTCTTCGTCATTCTCTACGCGATCAACGGCTGGGACCGCCGCGGCCGGCATTTCCACGCGCTGTTCCAGTTCCAGCTGATGGGCCTGAACGGCGCCTTTCTCACCGGCGATCTCTTCAACCTCTTCGTCTGGTTCGAGGTCCTGCTGCTGGCATCTTATGGCCTGATGCTGCACGGCAGCGGGGCTGCGCGGCTCAAGGCCGGGACCCACTACGTCATCATCAACCTCACCGGCTCCACCCTGTTCCTGGTCGGCGTCGCCTTGATCTATGGCGTCACCGGGACCCTCAACATGGCCGATCTCGCGGTGAAGATCCCGGCCGTGCCGGTCGAGGACCAGGCCATCCTGCAGGCCGGCGGCGTCATCCTGCTCCTCGTCTTCGGCGTCAAGGCGGCCTTGGTGCCGCTGCATTTCTGGCTGCCGACCACCTACAGCGCCACCTCGCCGCCGATCGCCGCGCTGTTCACCATCATGACCAAGGTCGGCGCCTACGCGATCATCCGCTTCTATACCCTGGCCTTCGGCGCCGACGCCGGTGAAGCCTCCTGGCTCGCCGGCCCCTGGCTCTTGCCCCTGGCGCTGTTGACCGTCGTCGTCGGGATGGTCGGTGCGCTCGCCTGCCGCTCGCTGCGCTGGCTCGTGGCCTTCGTCGTGGTCGGCTCGATCGGCGTCATCCTGGTCGGCGTCGCGGTCTTCGAGGAGAGGGCGATGGCCGGTGCCCTCTACTACCTCGTGCACTCGACGCTGGCCTCCGCCAGCCTCTTCCTCTTGGCCGAGCTGATCGCCGAGCGCCGCGGCCAGGACGGCGACAGCCTCACGCTCAAGCCGATGCCGGCGCAGGGTGACCTGATGTCCGGGCTGTTCTTCCTGTCCGCCATCGCCGTGGCCGGTCTGCCGCCGCTCTCCGGCTTCATCGGCAAGCTGTTGATCCTGGACGGCGTGCGCGACAGTGGTCATGCCGCGCTGATCTGGGCCACCATCCTGATCACCTCGCTCTTGCTCATCGTGGCCTTGGCGCGTGCCGGCAGCCTGGTCTTCTGGAAATGCCGGATCGCCGAGGCGACCCGCGAATCGAGAGAGCTCGCCGGACGCAGCTATCCGGTCCTGCCGATCGTGGTCGTCGCCGGCTTGATCGGCTCCTCGGTGGCGCTCACCGTCTTCGCCGGCCCCGCCATGACCTACCTCGAGGCCGCCAGCGACCAGCTGTTCCGGCCGACCGACTACATCGCCACCGTCCTCGGGCCGCAGCCCGTTCTCGATCCCGAGCCGACGCTGGCCGCCAGCCCGGAGGCCGCGCCATGAGCGAAGCCAAGGCCACCGCCGACAGCCGCAGCCTGCGCCAGCGCTGGCTCCCCCACCCGCTGTTGACCGTGGTCCTCACCGGCTTTTGGATGCTGCTGCTCAACGACTTCTCGATGGGCGGGCTGGTCGTCGGCCTGGCGCTGGGCATCCTGATCCCGCTCTACACCACCAGCTTCTGGCCGACGCCGCCGCGGATCAAGAGCTACCCCAAGGCCACGGCCTACTTCTTCCTGGTGCTCTGGGACATCGTCCAGGCCAATATCCAGGTGGCGTACTGGATTCTCTTTTGGAAGAACGAGCAGCTGAAGCCGAAGTTCTTCACCGTGCCGCTCGACATCCGGGTGCCCGAAGGCGTCGCCACGCTGATGGGCACCATCACCATGACCCCGGGCACCGTCTCCTCGGACCTTTCCGCCGACGGCAAGGCGCTGCTCGTCCACGGCATCCACGTCCCGGACGAGGCCGCGATGATCCTGAACATCAAGACCCGCTACGAGGCCCGCCTCCTGGAGATCTTCCGATGATCTTCTACGCCCTGATCTTCGCCTTCGCCGCCATCGGCATCGGCCTGCTCTGCAATCTATGGCGGCTGGTGCAGGGGCCGACCATCGCCGACCGCATCCTCGCCCTCGACACCATGGTCATCAACTCCATCGCCCTGATCATCCTCTACGGCGTGCTGCAGGGCCGAACCGTCCTGTTCGAGGCCGCCATCCTGTTCGCCATGGTCGGCTTCATTTCGACCGTCGCCTACTGCAAGTTCGTCCTGCGCGGCGACATCATCGAGTAGTCATCAGCCATGACCCTGATCGCCGAAATCGTCATCTCGCTGCTCATCGTCGCCGGCGGCTTCTTCGCCTTCGTCGGCTCCTTCGGGCTGATCAAGCTGCCCGAGATCATGCAGCGCCTGCACGCCCCGACCAAGGCCACCACCTTGGGCGTCGGCAGCGTGCTGGTCGCCTCGATGCTCTATTTCCTGGTCATCGAGGGCATCCCCTCGATCCACGAGCTGGTGATCACCCTCTTCCTCTTCCTCACCGCCCCGATCACCGCCAACTTCGTCGCCAAGGCGTACATCCACCGCAGGGAATCGCCGAAATCCCTGCCGCTGACCAATCGTGATGCCGGCTGGGCCACCTTCGATCCGCCCCCCGACCAGCGCACCGCCGGCGAGGAGCGCGGCACGAGCTGAGGCCGGCTGAGGAAAAGAAGCACCGGCGCTCAACGTCCGATAACCGGGCGCCCCCCGGCGCTGCGGTTCACCAGCCTCGTGTGCCGCCGCCTCCACCGCCGCCGCCAGACGAGCCGCCGCCGGCGGAACCGGGACTGCTCCAGTCACCACTACTGCCGCCCCAACCCCCACCACCCGCGCCATCGCGCCTCGGCGCTGGCGTCGGCCTGGTGGCTCGGACGTCACGCTCCAGATGGTCGGTCTCCAGCCAGCCCCACGTGTCGTCCTGCCCCGAATCCGCAGGCTCGTACCATTCCGGCCGGGTGGTCGCCAGCGCATGGGTGAACTGGCGGGTCCAGCTCCTGGCGTGCCCGAGAGCGATGGCGTAGGGCAGCAGCTGCTCGAAATGCTCGGCTGTTCGGTCCGGCGGATGCAGCATTTCCAGTCGATCGGCCTCGGCCACCGACAAATAGAGGGCGAGCCCGTCGATCGCCTCCAGCCGTTCCCGCCCGAGCGCCGTCGGCACGACGAGCTCGTGGACGAAGCTGGCCACGAGGCCGCCGAGCGGAATACCGAAGATGCCGGCTACGGCCAGCTCGACCAGGTGCCCGTGCCGATCGAGATCGACCGCGAGATGCAGACCGACGAGGCAAGCCGTGAGCCCGACCACGAGCAGGGTGCCGACCAACTCGGGGTTGTCGCGGAGGATGCCGCGCGAGACGACTGTCGCCACCGGCCGTGTCGGCTGCAGGAGCCGCCGGACGACAAAGACCGCAGCTGCCGCGATCCCGGCCAGGATGCCGATAGCGCCCATGGCCAGCTCCGGCATCGCGCGGTAGGGCGCAACGACCGCAGCGCCGACGATCGCGATGATCACCATCATGCCGATTGCCGAGACAGCGTCGGTCGGACGGTAGGTGGATCGCCCGTGCGCTTTCTCCACGGTGCCTGCCAGGGCACCGCGGGCAGCGGAAACCCGATCGTCGTTGCCGCCGAGCGCGACCGGTTCGCCGTCGTCCCCGAACAGCCACCTTCGGACCACGGCCTCGTCGGGATGCAGACCTTCACCCGGGCCCGTCGACACCAGCTCGAAGCGCGGCCGGCCCCCCCAATCGACGATCTTCAAGGCACCCTTGCTGGCGAGCCCGACGATGCAGGCGGTCAGCGACCGGTCGTCGACCCGTCGGGTGACGAGATAGCGGCAGGCGGCGGGCGAGAGGTCTTCGGGCGGCCGGAACCTTGGATGGTCGACGCCGGCACGTGGGCCACCGCAACAACCGATCCGTACCGCGAGGATCACCACCAGGCTCGCGCCGAGCGCCGCCGGAAGGGTCACCAAGAGCGCGGGCAGGCCGAAGACCAGCGGCCGTTCCGCGACCTCGACGACCCCGGCAATCGCGCCCTTCGGCCAGCCCAGCGCGACAGTGAAGCCGTGCCCCGGTGGCAAGGTGGCCGTCGTCTCGGCGGCGTAGCGCCCGGCGGCGCGCTCGGTGACCCGAAACTTCTCGCCCCGGGCACCGGGCCGGCCGGTATAGGCCGCATCCTGCACGAATTCGAGTTCGCCCGGCAGCCGAATGGCGACGCTCGCGCGTTCGATCGCAAACGGCGACTGGTGGCCGGTGACGTTCCAATAGAGCTCGTCGAACGCGCGAAAACCGCGCAACTGGCCGTCGCTTCGGTAGCGAAGCGTATAGGTCTGCACCGACGGTATCGGCAGCAGCCTATCGGCGCTGCCGATACGGATTTGCACCCGGTCGTGCGCGCGGGTTTCCCGGTAGGGTTCGGCGACCGCATCGCGCCGCACCTCCAGAAGCTCGAAGCTCGCCCGCCGGCCGTCGGCCCGGCTGAGCGGGATCTCGCGCTCGATGCCGCGCCGGACGGCCACCCCGAGGACGGTGATGCGGATCGTCTCGGTCACCTCGATCGCACCGTCCGGCTGCACCAGGATCTCGACGTCGAACCGCTCGATGACCTCGTCGGCCTCGGCCGCGGCGCCGAACAAGAGCCCCAGCAGCAGGACGACGACCAGCGACAGCCAGCGGGGCCGCGGCATCAGGCCCCGAAGCCGAGTGCGGGGACGACTCGTTCGGCAGGATCGACGATCTCGAAATAATCGGCCTGGGCGAAGCCGAACTGGCCGGCCACCAGGTTCGACGGGAATTGCTCGACCAGCGTGTTCAGCCGGTGCACCGTGCCGTTGTAGTAGCGTCGCGCCTTTTCGAGATCGCGCTCGATCTCGGCGAGTTGGTCCTGCAGCTGGCGATAGCCGGCATCGGCGCGGAGCGCCGGATCGGCCTGGGCCACGGCGAGCAGCCGACCGAGTGCGGCCGTCAGCTGATCCTCGGCCCGCGCATGCTCGGCTGTCGGCCCGGCCTCGGCGAGGCTGCGTTGGCGCGCCTGCAGCACGTCTTCGAGCACGCGCTTCTCGTGGGTCGCACGGCTCTTGATCGTCTCGACCAGGTTGGGCACGAGATTGGCGCGCCTTTTGAGCGTCACCTCGATGCCGCTCCACGCCTCCCGCACCCGATTGCGACAGGCGATCAGGCGGTTGTAGGCGGCCATCGCATAGGCGACGACAACGGCCCCGACGATGACGGGGATACCGAGGGCTATGGCGAAGAGCAGAGGCGATCCGGGCATGCGTTTTGCCGATTGAGCCGCGCGGGCCGAGTAAACCTAGGGTCAAGTGCCGACTAGGCACCAGCCCTGTCAACTAGCCCGTCGCCTGCGCGTCTGCGTGCCACTGCCGTCGGCCGTGCTCGCAACATCGCCGACCGACAACCTCTTGACCCCAGAAAAACGTCCGGCCAAGCCTGTTTCCACCAGCGCGCGCCGCGAGCGGTCTTCGACCAGCCCACCGCCATCGGCGTCCATTGCACCCCCGAGGAGTGATCGTGACCATCGACTTCGCAAGGATCAGGGCAGAGCTCTACACGGCCGTTCTCTCCGACACGCTCGACGCGCTCGGCTACCCGGACCAGGCGATGCGCCCGTTCATTCGGCCGCTGGACGAGACGGCGGTGCTGTTCGGGCGCGCCCGCACCGGCCTCTTCATGCCCACCTGGCACGTGCCCGAGAACGAGAACGTCTACGCCCTCGAGATCGCGCTGATCGACGATCTGAAGGACGACGAGGTCGCGGTCATCGCCTGCGGCGGGCCGACCGAGCGCATCGCGCCCTGGGGCGAGCTGCTCTCCACCGCCGCCCGCTACCGCGGTGCCGTGGGCTGTGTCACCGACGGCTTGGTTCGCGACGTCCGGCAGATCCGCGAGATGGGCTTTGCCGTCTTCCACGGCGGTATCGGCCCCTTGGACAGCCGCGGCCGCGGCCGGATGATGGCGATGGACGTCCCAATCGAGTGCGGTGGGGTGAAGGTCGAGCCCGGCGATTATCTCTTCGGCGATGTCGACGGCGTCGTGGTGATCCCGGCCACGATCGCCACCGCCGCCGTGGCCCAGGCCTTCGCCAAGGTCGAGGGCGAGAACGCCACCCGCGACGAGCTCGCCAAAGGCCTCAAGCTCGCGGACGTCTATGCCAAGTACGGGGTGCTCTAGCGCACTTTCATGCTGACCGTATACTTCGTCAGGCTGCGGACGATCGGTGCTCACGGACCTCAGTCCGCTCCGCGCCGATCGCCTTGCCTTCCTCGTCTCCGGTCACCCTGAAAGCGCGCTAGGCAGCACCGCCCGGGACGGGCTCGTCAGACGATCTTGCCGCGGGCTTCGACCGGGATGGTGCCGACGATCTGGTCGCCGCGGACGGTGAGCAGTTGGTCGACCATGTTGACGACGACGCAGACGTGGTTGGGGATGATGCTGACGGTTTCGCCGATCTCGGGCTTTTGCGCGCAGGCGCCGAGGTCGAGCATGCCGTGCTCTTCGGCGAAGCCCTTGATCCGGGCTTTGGGGTATTCGCGGATCAGGCCGTAGCCGTCGAGGCCGCCGCCGGGATCGGCGGTGAGGGTCTTCGAGCCGGAATCGAGGATGCCGCGCTCGGGCCCGGCGCGGCTGACCACTGTGGCGTAGACGGAGAGCGCGCAGTCTTCGAGCGTGGCAGCACCACAGGCCATCATCATCCGGTCGTTGAAGATCGAGGTGCCGGAGCGGTGCTCGGTAGCCCCGGTGATGGCCCCCAGCTGGCGGAGGTTGGGGGTGCCGCCGGTCGAGACGATCGCGGGTGTCAGGCCGTGCTCGGCGAGGCCGGCCTTGATCGCATCGAGGAAGGCCTGGGTCTCGGGCATCCGTGTTTC
>SLRI01000053.1 GCA_007131045.1 Rhodospirillales bacterium | reverse complement strand
TGGAGGAGCTCTGGATCAGCTGGGTGATGAAGGAGACGGCGCTGAAGCCGACCTATGTCGCGATGCTGCGCGGCCAGGCCTGAGGAGACAGGACGATGAAAGAACTCGAGATCGGTGTGTTCGTGGCGGTCTTCGTCGAAATGCTCGGACCGCTTCTCTTCTGGCTGCTGGTCGCGGTGGCCGTAGCCGTCACCCTGGGCTTCGTCTGGGTGCTGGTCCGCGATCGCGGCCTCGACAGCAAGCGGCTGGTGCGCGCCCAGGTGGTGGGCGTGCTGGGCGGCGTGGCGGCGATCCTTTTCATGCAGTGGATCACCAATTCCGGCTTTCGCGACATCGGCGGCCCGGTCGACCTGATGCTGGTGGCGCTGATCTTCGTGCTGGGCACGATCGGCGCCGCGATCCTCGCCTACACGGTTCAGGCGGTCGTGGGCGGCGAGCCCGAGCGGCCGCTCCAGGCCTTCTGAGACTGCAGAAAGCGACCGCGACGGTTCCCCTGAAGCGTCGCGGTCGTTTCTCGACCGAGGCTCAAAGCGGCCAGAAAAAGAGCAACAACGGCACCGCGGTGGCGACGATGATCACCTGCAAGGGCAAGCCCATCCGCCAGTAGTCGCCGAAATTGTAGCCGCCCGGGCCCATGATCAGCGTGTTGTTCTGGTGGCCGATGGGCGTGAGAAAGGCGCACGATCCGCCGATCGCCACGGCCATCAAGAAGGTGTCGGGGTTGACGCCCAGCACATTCGCCACGCCGAACCCGATCGGCGCCATGATCACCACGGTGGCCGCGTTGTTGAGGATGTCGGTCGCCAGCATGGTTACGAGAAAGACCACGAGAAGCGCGGCGATGGCACCGTAATCGGCGGAAATACCGGCGATGCCGCCGGCGATCACCACGGTCAGGCCGGTGGTCTGCAGCGCGTCGCCGATCGGGATCATCGAGGCCAGCAAGATGATCACCGGCCAGTCGACGGCATCATAGAGCTCGCGCACCTGGATCACCCCGATCAGAATCATGCCGACGAGCGCCAAGCCCAGCGCGATGGGCAGGGCCAGGATGCCGGCCGAGGTCAACAGGATGGCTGCGGCGAAGATCAACAAAGTAGGAAGGGCGCGCTTGCCCTGGCCGACCTGGATCCGCCGTTCGGCCAGGGGCAGGCAGCCGAGCAGGCGGGTCACCTCGGCGAGCCGCGCGATCTCGCCCTGCAAGAGCAGCACGTCGCCGGCACGCAATACGATGCGGTCGAGCCGGTCGCGGGTCGGGCTGCCCTCGCGCGCCACGGCCAGGAGATTGACGTTGAACTGCTGGGCGAGCCGGGTCCGGCCCTGCGAGCGGCCATCGAGCTCGGAACCGGGCTTGATCACCACCTCGGCCAGCCGCACGTCCTCGTTGCTCAACAGGCTCACCGGCTGCGGGGTCTGGCCGCCGATCGCCAGCTGGAAGCGCTCGATCAGCTTGGGCAGGTTGGCGGGCGAGGCCTCGACGATGAGCACGTCGCCGGCCAGGAGCTGGAAACGGCGGGGCACGTTGGGGACCCGGCGCTCGTTTCTGAGCAGGCCCAGGATCGCCACGTCGAGGGCCGCGAACTTGTCGGCCACCTCGCCGATGGTCTGGCCCAGGAGCGGGTTCTTCTCGGCGACACGGATCTCGGTGACGTAGTCGCCGATGTGGAAGAAGGCCTCGAGCCCGACCGCTCGCCGGCGTTCGGCCGGGAGAAGCCGCCAGCCGATGGTGGAAATGAAGGCGATGCCGATCAGCGCCACCGGCAGGCCGACCCAGCTGAAGTCGAACATGTGAAAGCTCTGGCCGGTTTGGGCCTGGCGATAGGAGGCGGCGATGATGTTGGGCGGCGTGCCGATCAGGGTGACCAGGCCGCCGAGCAGGGCGGCAAAGGAGATCGGCATCAACAGCAGCGACGGCGAACGGTTGGTGCGCACCGCCGTCTGCATGGCGATCGGCATGGTGAGCGCCAGCGCCCCCACATTGTTCATCACGGTCGAGAGTATGGCCGTGGCGCCGGCGAGCGAGGCGATATGGCGGGTGACGGTGGCGGTGAACCGGCCGAGGAACTCGACGAGATAGGACGTGGCCCCGCTGTCGGTCAGGCCCTTGGTCAAGACCAGCATCAGCGCCACGGTCACGGTCGCGGTGTGGCTGAGGCCCGAGAACGCGTTTTCGGCCGGCACGATGCCGATCAGGACCGCCGTGAGCAGCCCTGTGAACGCCACCACATCGTGGCGGAACCGGCCCCAGATGAAGCCCGCCAGAACGGCGACCAGCAAGACGACGAGGCTGATTTGGGTCGCATCCATCGGCCGGCCGCCGCCTTCAGCCCTGTACTTCGCGGAGCGTCTGATCGAAGGCGCGAGCGGCCTTCTCGACGATCTCGTCGATCTCGGCCTCGCTGATGATCAGCGGTGGCGAGAGCACCATGCCGTCCCTGATCGCCCGCATCACCAAGCCGTTCTCGAAGCAGTGCTCGCGGCAGGTGAACCCGACCTTGCGCTCGGGCCGAAAGGTCTTGCGTGCGGCCTTGTCCTGGACGAGCTCGAGACAGGCGATCAGGCCACAGGTCCGCACCTCGCCGACGAGCGGGTGGTCGGCCAGCGTCATCAGCCGGTCGCGGAAATAGTCGCCGATCGGCCCTGCTGCTCGGGTGTGCAGCCCCTCCTCCTCGATGATCCGAATGTTCTCGAGCGCCACCGCGGCTGCCACCGGGTGGCCGTGATAGGTCACCCCGTGCGCGTACTCGATGCCCGAGGTCGCGAGCACGTCGGCGATCCGGTCGTGGAAGGCCACCACCGCGATCGGCTGGTAGCCGGACGAGAGACCCTTGGCCAACGGCATGATGTCAGGGGCTATCTCGAAGGTGTCGGAGCCCCACCAGTTGCCGGTCCGCCCGAAGCCGCAGATCACCTCGTCGGCAACCAGCAGCACGTCGTATTCCTTGCAGATGCGCTGCACCTCGGGCCAGTAGGTGGCGGGCGGGATGATCACGCCGCCGGCGCCCTGGATCGGCTCGGCGACGAAGGCCGCGACGTTCTCGGGGCCCAGCTCCAGGATCTTCGCCTCCAGCCAGCCCGCCGCGATCAGGCC
>SLRI01000308.1 GCA_007131045.1 Rhodospirillales bacterium | reverse complement strand
TCCTGCGCCCCCGAGGAGCCACAAAGGGGCAATTTTCGCAAGAACCGGGGAGGACGCGCCATGCGCACCTATGACTGCCTGATCGACGGCCGTGACGTGCCCGCCGCGGACGGAGGACGGTTCGAGATGATCTGTCCGTCGGACGGCAAACCCTTCGCCTCGGTCGCCCGCGGCGGCAAGGCCGATGTCGAGGCGGCTGTTTCGGCTGCGCGGCAGGCGCTGGAGACCGGCGACTACGGCCGGATGACGCCGACCGAGCGCGGCCGCGTGCTCTCGCGCATGGCCGAGGCGGTGCGCGACCGCCATGCCGAGCTCAGCGCGCTCGAAGCCATGGACTGCGGCAAGCCCAGCAAGCAGGCGGCGACCGACATCACCTGCCTCGCCCGCTACCTCGAGTTCTACGGCGGGGCCGCCGACAAGGTGCACGGGCTGCAGATCCCGTTCCTCAATGACTGGCTGGTCACCGGCATCCGCGAGCCGCACGGGGTCACGGCGCACATCATCCCCTGGAACTACCCGGCCCAAATCTTCGGCCGCTCGGTGGGAGCGGCCATCGCCATGGGCAATGCCTGCGTGCTCAAGCCCGCCGAGGATGCCGGGCTCACTTGCCTCGAGGTTGCCAAGCTCGCCCTGGAGAGCGGCCTGCCGCCGGGGGGCCTCAACGTCGTCCCCGGGATCGGCGAGGAGGCGGGGGCGGCCCTGGCGCATCACCCGGATATCGACTTCATCTCGTTCACCGGCAGCCCCGAGGTCGGCACCCTGATCCAGCGGGCCGCGGCCGAGCGGACGATCGGCTGCACCCTCGAGCTGGGTGGCAAGTCCGCCCAGGTGGTCTTCGCCGACGCCGATGTCGACCGGGCCCTGCCGATCATCACGGGCGCCATCATCCAGAATGCCGGCCAGACCTGCTCGGCCGGCAGCCGGGTGCTGATCGAGCGCAGCGTCTTCGAAGCGGTGACTGCCAAGCTCGCCGGGCTGTTCGAGGATCTTCGGGTCGGCACCCACGCCATGGACCTCGACGTCGGACCTCTGATCAACCGTCAGCAGCACGAGCGCGTCGCCCGATTCGTCGAGCGTGCGGCCGATCTCCCGCTGCTCGCCGAAGGCCGGCTGGCAGCCGATCTGCCGGAGGGCGGATTCTACGCGACACCCCGGCTCTACGGCCCGGTCTCGGCCGATCACTACCTCGCCCAGGAAGAGGTCTTCGGCCCGGTGCTGGTCGCCATCCCCTTCGACGACGAGGCCGACGCCGTGCGCATCGCCAACGGCACCGCCTACGGCTTGGTCGCCGGTGTGTGGACCAGGGACGGAGGCCGGCAGCTGCGCGTCGCGAGACGGCTCCAGGCGGGGCAGGTCTACGTCAACGGCTACGGCGCTGGCGGCGGCATCGAGCTGCCGTTCGGCGGGGTCAAGCGCTCCGGCCACGGCCGCGAGAAGGGCTTCGAGGCGCTCTACGAGTTCAGCCAGCTCAAAACCATCGCCATCCATCACGGCTGAGCTTGTCAAGGCGATCCCATAGCGCCTAAATCGCCCAAAGATTGAAAAGGGCGGCGGGCGAGACGATGGGCAGCCGGGTGACGGACCAGTTCGGGCGAACGGCGGAGCGGCTCGCCGCCTTCTGGCTCGGACTCAAGGGCTACCGGGTGCTGGCGCGGCGGCTGCGCAATCGCTTCGGCGAGATCGATCTGGTCTGCCGCCGCGGCCGTTGCCTGGTCTTCGTCGAGGTCAAGGGAAGGCGCACCGCCGAGCTGGCCCTCTATGCCCTCGAGCCCCGGCAGCAGCGCCGGATCGAAGCCGCCGCCCGCTGGTACCTCAAGGAGCAGCCGCAGCTGGCCGAGCTGGATTGCCGGTTCGATCTGGTGACCATCGATCGGTGGGGGCTGCCGCGGCACGTCCCCGACGTCTGGCGGCCGACAGGCTACTGAGCCGGCTCAGGAGGCGGCGACGGCGCCGTTCAGGCCGGTGCGGTAGTCGTTGCTGACGTCGACCCAGCCCTGATTGCCCAGGCTGCGCAAGAGGGTGTGCGGCAGCACGGCCGCGAACCGGCGCTCGGGCACGATCGGCAGGCCGAGCTTGGCGAAGGTGCGCGCGACGAGCTCCGAGCAGAAGGCGCTCCGGTCGTCGTCCGGGTCGGCCACCCGCTTGAAGATGAAGCGCATGTTGTAGGGCTGGCCGAGCTGCTCGGCGATCGCCTGCTGCAGTGCCTGGTGCCGCTCCGGTTGGTTCTCGAAGTCCGGATGACGGAAGGCCGCGACCAGCCGCCGCCGCCACATCGGCCGCGGCGCTGTGGCCTGTTCCCCGACCGCCACGGCCCGCATGCGCTCGACCACGCCGTCGATGCAGAACAGCTGGGCCGGTAGCACGCTGACGCCGAACCGGATGCTGGCATCGACGTAGTAGCCGGGAGCGGCCACCATCATCGCATGGGTGGCCCGGGCGATGCCGCCTTCGAGGACGGATTGCAGCACGGCGTTGAGGTGGCTGAGCGGCCGGCGACCGCGGGTCAGCACGATGTCGCCCGGCCGCTGAAAGCTCGCCCAGGGTGAGGTGGTCGCCGAGCCCCTGATAGCCTCGAAGGCCCGTTCGGCGTCGGCACCGAGCCGCGCGAGAAACTCCTCGATCGCTTTCCCGGTCGCCTGATCCATCGCCGCACCCCCGCCTCTGCCGTTTCCTCGTTCTCCATACAATTAGAGCTTCGATAGCCCGATCTGAATGGCCGACCACAAAAGTTTGTTCAACTGATCGCGGCGGCTGGTCAGTCGACGATGCCGGCCCGGCGGAGGCCCTCCAGGCGTTTTTCGTGCTGTGCCGGGTCGCGAAACGGCAGGATGCGGCGGCGGCGCTCGATCGACCAGGCGGGGTCGAGGCGCAGCGTTTCGGCCCAGGCGGCGCGCGCCTCCTCGAGCTGGCCCTGCAGCCCACACACGCTGGCCAGGAGCGCGTGCGCCGTCACCGAGTCCGGGTTGCGCTCCAGCCGCTCGCGCAGCGCCGCCGCCGCCAGGGCGTAGTCGCCGAGCGAGATGTGCGCCTCGGCCAGAAACTGCAGCGCCACCTCCGGATAGAGGGGATCGAGCTCGATGGCCGCCTCGATGATGCCGACGGCCGGTGCCGCCTCGCCCATGAAGATCAGCGCGTGGGCGACGGCCAGATGCCCCTCGACCGAGCTCGGGGCGAGGGCCACGCAGCGCCGACCGGCCGCCAGCGCCTGCTCGAGCTCGCCCGACCAGAAATGCACGCAGGAGAGCGCGAAGTGGCACTGCGCCTCGTCGGGATCCGATGCCACTGCCCGCTCGACCTCGGCACGGGCCAGCTTCAGAGAATCCTCGGGCGCCGGCGACCAGTCGTTGATGTAGTCGGTGACGTGCAGGAAGGCGATCATGGCGTGCGCCGCCGCGTAGTCCGGATCGATGGCGATGGCGCGCTCGAACAGGCGGCGGGCGGCGCGGTTGCCGGTCCGGGTATGCAGCCAGGTCTGCTCGCGACCGCGCAGATAGGCCTGGTAGGCCTCGAGGTCGACGGCACGGCGGTGGCCGAGGCGCCGCTTCTCGCCCGTGGTGAGGCTGAGCCTCAGGGCACCCACGATCTCGCGGGTCAGCTCGTCCTGCACGGCGAAGATGTCGGTGAGCTCGCGGTCGAAGCGGTCCGCCCAGACGTGACCGCCGTCGCTCGTGTCGATGAGCTGGGCGTTGACCCGCACCCGGTTGCCGGCCTTGCGCACGCTGCCCTCGAGCACGTAGCGCACGCCGAGCTCGCGGCCCACCTCCATCAGCGATACCGCCCGGCGTTTGTAGACGAAGGACGAGTTGCGGGCGATGACGTGCAGCTCGCCGAGCTTGGAGAGGTCGGTGATGATGTCCTCGCTGATCCCGTCCGAGAAGAACTCCTGGTCGGGGTCGCCGCTCATGTTGTCGAAGGCGAGGACGGCGATCGACAACCGGTCGCGGACGGGTTGCGGTCGGTCGGGCCGGGCTGTTTCGATGGCGAAGACCTCGACGGGCTCCGCCATGTTCTTCACCTTGACCGGACCTCTTGCGACGACCGCCACGTCGAGCCGGCCGCGGACGTGGTCGGCGGCGGCACGCGACATGCAGATGCCGCCGGGTTCCGCCAGGCTCTCGAGCCGGGCCGCGATGTTCACCCCATCGCCGTAGATGTCGTCGCCGTCGACGATGACGTCGCCGACATTGATGCCGATGCGCAGGCGGATGCGGCGCTCGTCGGCGATGCCGCCCTCGAGCGCTGCGAGCCGCTCTTGGATGGCGACGGCACAGGCGAGGGCGTCGACCGCACTCTGGAACTCGACGAGCGCGCCGTCGCCCATCAGCTTGACCAGCCGGCCCGCATGGCTCGCGATGGCGGGGTCGATGATGTCGCGTCGGACATCCTGGAGGCGCGCCAGCGTGCCCGTCTCGTCCTCGCCCATCAGCCGCGAGTAGCCGACCACGTCGGCCGCCAGAATGGCGGCCAGCCGGCGCTGTACGCGTTCAGCCGCCATCGCCCCCGTCACTCCTCCTGGCCCTGGTTGATCCGGGCGAGAGTACAGCCCCGCCCCGCGCAAGTCGATGGCGAGGACCGGCTCACCGCCCGCGGCGGATGGCGACGACGACCCGGTCGAGGGCTTCGAGGAAGCGCGAGCGCTCGGCCTTGCCGAACGGCCTCCCGCCACCGCGGATGGTGCCGGCCTCGCGCAGGTCGGTCATCAGGTTGCGGGTCGCCAAGACGTCGCCGATGGTCCGCGCATCGAGCACCCGGCCGTCCGGGGTCACCACCCTGGCCCCGGCCTTGATCGCCCGGTCGGCGAGCGGAATGTCGCTGGTGACGACGATATCGCCCGGCCCCGCGCGTTCGGCGATCCAGTCGTCCGCCTCGTCGAGCCGACCACCCACGGTGACCCGCTCGATCGTCGCCGTCTCCGGCACCCTGAGCCAGGCATTGGCGACGACGTAGGTGTGCAGCCCGTAGCGTTCGGCGACGCGATAGGCCTCGTCCTTGACCGGGCAGCCGTCGGCGTCGAGGTAGATGATGGTCAAGAGACGGGCATGCTCGGGCTGGATGCCGGGTAGAGATCATCGAGTATGGCGCTCATGACGAGTGATATAGCACGAATCGGGGTACCCGGATCAATCGACCGGCGGCAGCTTGGCCTTCAGGATCTCGCCCACCACCTGCGGGTTCGCCTTGCCGCCCGTGGCCTTCATCACCTGGCCCGTGAACCAGCCGATCACCTTGGGGTTCTTCTGGTACGTCGCGACTTGGTCCGGGTTGTTCGCGATCACCTCGTCGACGATCGCCTCGATCGCCGCGGTATCGGTGACCTGCTTCAGGCCTTTCTCCTCGACGATCGCCTCGGGATCGCCGCCGGTCTCGAACATGATGGCGAAGACGTCCTTGGCGATCCGCCCGGAGATCGCTTCGGTCCGCAACAGATCGAGCAGCTTGCCGAGATGCTCGGCCGAAATCGGGCTCTCGCCGATCCCCTTGCCGGCCTTGGCCAGCAGACCGAAGAGCTCGTTGATCACCCAGTTCGCCGCCTGCTTGCCGTCGCGCCCCTTCGCCACCGCCTCGAAATAGTCGGCCGCGGCCCGCTCGGCGACGAGCACGCCCGCGTCATAGGCCGAGAGCTTGTACTCGGCCATGAAGCGCGCCTTCTTCTTGTCGGGCAGCTCCGGCAGGCTGGCCTTCAGACGCTCGACGAAGTCGTCGGGGAGGACCACGGGCAACAGGTCCGGATCGGGGAAGTAGCGGTAGTCGTGCGCCTCCTCCTTGCCGCGCATCGACCGGGTCTCGCCCTTCGTCGCATCGAACAGGCGGGTCTCCTGCACCACCTTCTGGCCGCTCTCGAGCAGCTCGATCTGCCGCCTGGCCTCGTACTCGATCGCCCGGGCGACGAAGCGCATCGAGTTGACGTTCTTGATCTCGCAGCGCGTACCCAGCGCTGTGTCGCCCACCCGGCGGACCGAGACGTTGGCGTCGCAGCGCAGGCTCCCCTCCTCCATGTTGCCGTCGCAGGTGCCGAGATAGCGGAGGATCGACCGGAGCTTGCGCATGTAGAGCACCGCCTCCTCGGGCGAGGCGATGTCGGGCTCGGAGACGATCTCCATCAGCGCCACGCCCGAGCGGTTGAGGTCGATCAGGGTCTCGCCCTCGCGCTGGTCGTGCATCGACTTGCCGGCATCCATCTCGAGATGCAGCCGGGTGATGCCGATCGGCTTGGTCGAGCCGTCGAGAAAATCGATCAAGAGCTGCCCTTTGCCCACGATCGGGTGCTCGTACTGGCTGATCTGGTAGCCGGACGGCAGGTCGGGGTAGAAATAGTTCTTCCGCTCGAAGATCGAGACCTTGTTGATCAGGGCCTCCAGCCCGAGCCCGGTCTTGACCGCCTGCTCGACACAAGCGCCGTTGAGGACCGGCAGCATCCCCGGCATCCCGGCATCGACCGGGCTCACCTGGCTGTTGGGCGCGGCACCGTAGGCGGTCGAGGCACCCGAGAAGAGCTTGGCGTTCGAGGTCACCTGCGCGTGCACCTCGAGGCCGCAGACGATCTCCCAGGTGCCGGTGTTGCCTTCGATCGTGTAGGTCATGGATTTGCGCCAGCTCGCGTTGTTCGCCTCGTCTGTTAGCGGCTCCGGGGCGGTCAGGACAAGCCGATCCACAGCATCCCGAGCAATGCCGCGCCGGCCAGCGTCCAACCGGTGCCGAGCCTGAAGCGAAAGACGGCGAGGAGTGCGAGGACGGTCAGGGTCAGGGCCGCCGGGTCGAGCGAGCCCGGCACCGGCAGCTCGAGGGCGAGACCGAACCCCTCGATCTGGACGACCTCGGCAAAGAGGCTGTGCACGGCGAACCAGACGGCGAGGTTCGCGATGACGCCCACGACCGCCGCCGTGATCGCCGAGAGCGCCCCCGAGAGCGCCTTGTTGTCGCGCAGCCGCTCGCTGAACGGGGCGCCCAGGAAGATCCACAAGAAGCAGGGCACGAAGGTGACCCAGGTGGTAAGCACCGCGGCAATGGTCGCGGCCAGGAGCGGCGGCAGCGTGCCCGGATCACGATAGGCGCCCAAAAAGCCGACGAACTGCACCACCTGGATCAACGGCCCGGGCGTCGTCTCGGCCATGCCGAGCCCGTCCAGCATCTCGCCGGGCAACAGCCAGCCGTAGTTCTGCACCGCCTCCTGCGCCACGTAGGCCAGGACCGCATAGGCGCCGCCGAAGGTGACGACCGCCATCTTGCTGAAGAAGACCGCGATCTGGCTGAAGACGTCGTCGGCACCGGCCAGCACCAGGAGCAGGACCAGCGGGCCGAGCCAAAGCGCAAGGAAGATCACGGCGATGCGCACCGTCCAGCCACGGCTCGGCCGGGCATGCGCGGGCGTGACCGCACCCAGCGCCGAGTCCGCGTCGGCGAGCCCGGCATCACCCTTGCCGCCATGGCCGCCACCGAGCCTGAAGGCCGCGGAGCCCGCCTTTGTACCGAGATAGCCGATCAGCCCGGCGCCGAGCACGATCAGGGGAAAAAGGACGTCGAAGGCGAAGATCGCGATGAAGGCGAGGCCGGCCACGGCCAGGAGCACGTTGTTCTGCAAGGCTCTCGACGCGATCTTGACCAGCGCCGAGACGACGATGGCGAGCACCGCCGCCTTGAGCCCGAAGAACAGCCCCTCGATGACTGCGAGATCGCCGAACAGCACGTAGATCCAGCTCAGGGCCAGGATCGCGAGAAAGCCCGGCAAGACGAAGAGCGTGCCGGCAACGAGGCCACCCTTGGTCTTGTGCAGGAGCCAGCCGAGATAGACGGTGAGCTGCTGCGCCTCAGGCCCCGGCAGCAGCATGCAGAAGTTCAAGGCGTGGAGGAAGCGCCCCTCGCCGATCCACTTCTTCTCGTCGACCAGGATGCGGTGCATCACCGCGATCTGCCCCGCCGGCCCACCGAAGCTGAGTGCTGCCACACGGAGCCAGACCTTGACCGCCTCGGCGAAGGGGATGCCGTGCGCGACTGCCGGCTGTTCGATGCTCTTTGCCATCGGCGCTCGCGGTCTCCGGGGTCGCTGCCCTCGGGGCTCGGGTGGGGTGAGGCCATAGGCGCTCGGCGATCGATTGGGAAGCGCAACCGGTTGACCCGCCCGCCCGCGTGCGAGATTTCGTGTGGGTACGAAGGAGCCTCGATGTCACCGTCCCGCGTCTTTTCGGCCTTGCTCGTCCTGCTCCTGCTCGTCGCCACACCGGCCGAGGCCGAGATCGAGGTGGATGTCGAGATCGTCCTCACCGGCGACATCTCGATGTCGATGGACATGGGCGAGCTCTATCTGCAGCGGCAGGGGCACATCCAGGCCCTGCGCCACCCGGACGTGCTCCGCGCCATCGAGTCCGGCTTTCATCGGCGTATCGCCGTCACCTATTTCGAGTGGTCCGACCCTTATCTGCAGCGCGTCGTCCTGCCCTGGACGATCATCGAGGACGCGGCCTCGGCGGAAGCCGCAGCCCAGCTGATCGAGGCGGCCCCGCCGCTCTCCGGCATTCGCACCTCGATCTCGGGTGCGATCGACCGGTCCCTCCAGATGTTCGCCGAGAATGGCTTTCGGGGCACCCGGCGGGTCATCGACATCTCCGGCGACGGCCAGAACAACGCCGGCCGCCCGCTCGCCGCCGCCCGCGCCGACGCCCTCGCCGAGGGCATCGTCATCAACGGCCTCGCCATCATGCTCCGCGCCCGGCCCGGCGGCACCGGCGAAGCCGACACGCTCGACCAGTATTTCGCCGAGGAGCTGATCGGCGGCCCCGGCGCCTTCATGCTCGCCGTCCGCCACCCCGATCACTTGGTCGAGGCGATCAGGCGCAAGCTGGTGCTGGAGATCGCGGGGCTGCAACCTGAAGACTGGCCCGATCGGACCCTTGCGCGCGCGGCTCAGCTCAGGCCGTAGGGCAGCACCTCGAACCCCGCCGCCCGCTCCAGCGCCAGCGCGGTATCCAGCACCGTCTGCTCGTCCCAGGCCTTGCCGATCACCTGCAGGCCCAAGGGCAGGCCCTCCGCCGAAAAGCCGGCCGGGACCGAGATCGCCGGCAATCCCGCGAGGCTCGAGGGGACGGTGAAGACGTCGTTGAGATACATCGCGACCGGGTCGTCCATCTTCTCGCCGATGCGGAACGCGGCAGACGGAGCGGTGGGGGTGAGGATCGCGTCGACCTTTTGGAAGGCCGCTTCGAAATCGTCGACGATCCGCCGCCTGACCTTCTGCGCCTTGAGGTAGTAGGCGTCGTAATAGCCGGCGGAGAGCACGTAGGTACCGATCATGATCCGCCGCTTGACCTCCGCGCCGAAGCCCTCGGCCCGGGTCTTCATGTAGGTCTCGGCCAGATTCTCGCCCTCGACCCGGAGGCCGTAGCGCATGCCGTCGTAGCGGGCGAGGTTGGAGGAGGCCTCGGCGGGGGCGATGATGTAGTAGGTGGGCAGTGCGTATTTGGTGTGCGGCAGGTTGATCTCGACCAGCTCCGCCCCCTCGGCCGCGAGCCAGTCGGCGCCCGCCTGCCAGAGCTCCTCGATCGCCTTGGGCATGCCCTCGACCCGGTACTCGGCCGGGATGCCGATCTTCAGCCCCTTCACCTTGCCCGAGAGGCTGCCGGCCCAGTCCGGCACGGGCAGGTCGGCCGAGGTGCTGTCCTTGGGGTCGTAGCCGGCCATCGCCTGGAGCAGGAGGGCCGTGTCCTCGACAGATCGGCCGAAGGCGCCGGCCTGGTCGAGCGAGCTCGCGAAGGCGACGATGCCGAACCTCGAGCAGCGGCCGTAGGTGGGCTTGATCCCGGTGATGCCGCAAAACGCCGCCGGCTGGCGGATCGAGCCGCCGGTGTCGGTACCGGTGGCGGCGAGCGCGATCCGCGCGGCAACGGCCGCGGCCGAGCCGCCGGAGCTGCCGCCGGGAACGAGGGCGGCGTTGTCCTCGGGCCTGGTCCAGGGGTTGCGGACGGGGCCATGATGCGAGGTCATGTTGGACGAGCCCATGGCGAACTCGTCGAGATTGGTCTTGCCGAGCGAGACGGCCCCTGCGGCCCACAGCTTGGCGGTGACGGTGGACTCGTAGGGCGGGGTGAAGCCGTCGAGGATGTGCGAGCCTGCGCTGGTCGGCACGCCTTCGGTGCAGAACAGGTCCTTGATCGCGATCGGCAGGCCTTCGAGCAGGCCGGCCTCGCCCTTCGCCAAGCGCGCATCCGCCGCCTCGGCCATTTCGAGGGCCATCTCCGGGGTTTCGGTGATGAAGGCGTTCAGGTCGCGCGCCTGTTCCATCGCGTCGAGATGCGCGAGCGCCAGCTCCTTGGCCGAGATCTCGCGAGCGAGAAGGCGGCGCTTCGCCTCGGCGAGGCCCAGTTCGGTCGAGCCCGGCATCACTCGACCACCCGAGGCACGACGAAGTAGCCGTCATGGGCGCTCGGCGCGTTTCGGGTGATGGCGTCTTGCCGGTTGCCGTCGTCGACCACGTCCTCGCGCCAGGGGTGGGTGATCGGCATCACCGAGCGCATCGGTGCGACATCAGCGGTGTCGACCTCGCCCAACTGCTCGATCCAGCCGAGAATGGCGGAGAGCTCCTGGGCCAAAGGCTCGAGATCGGTCTCCGGCACCTCGATCCGGGCGAGCTCGCTGATCCTTCTCACGGTAGCCTTGTCGAGCGACATATGCGATCTGTCCGATTGGTTGAGCGGGCGCTGCAGCGGGTGTGTGAACCAACCCGGCGGCAGATTGGCCTGAACGGCCGCCTGCGCCATCTGTTTGCGTAAATGGAGTGGCTTGTCCAGCGATGAGGCCGAGCAAGACGAAAGTGCAGCGCAACCCAGCGCCCGCTGGGCGCGGCCCGGACCTGGCGTCGTTGATCACGGCATGTGGCCGAGACGAGCGGCCGGCGCTGCAAGCCCTCTTCGAGCGCACCGCGCCGCGGCTGTTCGGCGTCGCGGTGGCGGCATCGAGCGGCCGCGCCGAGGCCGAGCAGGCGCTGGTGCAGGCCTATCTCACGGCTTTTGCCGAAGCCGAGCACTTCGACAGCGGCCGCGGCGATCCCATGGCCTGGCTCGAGGCCATGCTGTCGCGGTATCTCCCGGCGGTGCCCGATGGCGAGCGGTCCAGGGGTGGTGCGCCGGCACCGGTCGAGCCGCCGCCGGCGCTCTGGCAGAAGCTCGACATCGCCCTGGGCCTGAAGCGGCTCGACCGGCACATCAAGCCCGGTATCGCGACCCAGGCGCGCGGTCGCGACCCGATGCCCAACGCCCAGGATCGACGCGTCGAGCGGCAGGTCAGGTTCTGGCGGGTGATCGGGATCGGCTCGTTCCTGGCGTTCACGCTGGCAGCTGCGACCGTTGCGGCGATGGTGCTGCGGGAGACGCCGGTCGAATCGGCGGAACGCGGCGCCGCCGACCCGGTCCTGCAGCCGGCGGTCGTGGCCGCCGCCGAGCCGACTCGCGTCGCCATCCTGCAGGCGGCCGAGCAAGGCCGTGTCTGGCGGATCGATCTCGACGGCGACAGGCTTCGCGTTCGAGCGCTGCCGCCCTTCGAGCGGCCCGGCAGCGGTGGCCGACCGGGCGTGCTGGCGCTCTGGGCGACGCCGGACCCGGCGATCGCAGCGGCAGAGCCCCGGTCACGCGTTCGCCTCAGCGATCTCGATCCCGCCGGCACCACCGACATTCCGCTGCCGAACGGGCTGGCCGCGGCCGATTTCGAAGCGGGCGGAATCGAGTTGATGATCTCGCTGGAACCGGACGGCGCCGGAGCAGCGGTGGAGCCCAGGGGGCCGGTGATCTTTTCCGGCAGGTTCGAGCCTTGAGCGAACGACGAGCCCCGGTGGTCGACGGCAGTGCCGAGGATGCCGCGGGCCGTGCCGCCGTTGCCGCCTTCGTCAGAGCCTTGCCGGACGACGGCTCGCTGCTCGCCCTCGATCTCAGCCGGCGGCGGATCGGCCTCGCCGGCACCGATGCCGGGCGT
>SLRI01000531.1 GCA_007131045.1 Rhodospirillales bacterium | reverse complement strand
TCGACCATGGGCGAGACGAAGCCGCCGGCCGGCAGCCAGCGCAAATTCACGGCAAAGACCATGATCAAGAGCAGCCCGAGCCAGAAATTGGGCATCGACACGCCGGCCAGCGCCACCAGCACCGCGCCCTGGTCAAAGCCGACGCGGATTTGGCTGCCGCGGAGCACCACACCGGCGGCATCGCCGGCCTCGCCCCCGACGAGCTGCCGGCGCTCCTCCGCCGCGGCGGGGCAGTGCTCACCCCGCAACAGATGGCGGCCCTGGGCACCGGCCTGCGCGAGCGGGAAAGCCGCCAGCCGCCGGTCACCGCGGAAAGCGCCGGCGAGGAGCGAGAGGGCCAGGGCGGCGGTGCTCTGGATGGTCGTTCGCTTGTCATCACGGACAGCCGTGCCTGCATATCTGCAGGAGCATCGACGATGGGCAGAGCAGCGCTGCGGCGCAACCCGGTCACATCCTCTCTGTCCCCAGGTCTTCATCGCTCTTCGGAGCGGCTAGTCTTCGCCCGACGTAACGGGTGGCGAGCGCCCCTGCGAGGCAGGTGACGAAGATGACGATGATGATCGCGTCGATCAGCTCTTCGTCCATCAGACCCGCCGCGGCAGCGGTCGTGGTGACGGCGAGTGTGGCCGCCGCCTGCGGCACGGTGAGCCCGATCATCATGACGCGATCGAGCCGCCCGTAGTCGAAGAGGCGCCCCGAGACCCAAGCCGCCGTCGATTTTCCTGCCACGACGACGGCCAGGATCAGGGCCGCCATCGCCCAGATCCGAGCTTCGGCGAACGCGTCGAGCTTCAGCCTCATGCCGGTCTCGATGAAGAAGAATGGAATGAAGAGCATCCTGCCCGCAAAGATCAGATGCTCGAACAGCACCTCGCGGCCCTTCAACAGTCGATTGAGGCAGATGCCGGCGACGAAGGCCCCCAAAATATCCTCCGCCCCGATCAGGTCGGCCACCGCCGCGAGCGTCACCAGGATACCGAGCACATAGAGCGCACTCTCGGCTCGGGTCGTGCGGATGACGTCGAAGACGTAGCGGGTCACCGGCGGCACGATCGTCAGCGCCAGCGCCGCTACGGCAGCGAAAATCAGGATCGGGCCGGCCCAGCCGAGCGCACCATCCTCCGCACCCGCAAGCTGCAGGACGACGATGAGCACGATCAGCGCCGCGGTGTCCGTCAAAAGGGTGCCGCCCACCGCCGCCACGATCGGCCGACGGTGCAGAAGCTTCATCTCTTCCACCATCGGATAAGCGATCAGCGTGTGCGACGAGATCGCCGCCGCAAGCAGCACGGCGCCGGCCCATCCGAGCCCGAGCAGAAAGCCGACACCGACGGCGGGTATGAAGGTGAGGATCAGCGTGAGGGTCCCGAACGACGCGGCCTCGCGCTTGTGGTCTCGCACCACGTCGAGGTCGATCTCGAGGCCGGCCAGGAACATGATGTAGAGGAGACCGATCGAGCCCAGGAGTTCCACGACCGGGTCGGGCGTCAGGATCTGTGCAGCACCGGGACCGATGAGCATGCCCACGATCAGCAAACCGACGAGGGCGGGTACGGGCAGCTTGCGAAAAGTCAGCTGAACCGCGAGTGCTACGATCACCAGGAACGTGAATTCGAGGATCGGCTCCTCAATGGGTAAGCTGAGGTCCATGACTCTCGACAGCGTCTCTTTAGCCGCGGGCGATACCGTCGGTGCTTGCCGGACGCTCGCCCCTTGCGCTCGTCGTCCTTGTTACCCGAACCGCCCGCGTCCGGAAGCGTTCCGCTCGAACGCGATCGACTCGTTTCGATCTCCTGACGCTGACATGAGTGGAATGGTGCGGCCGAGGCAACATCTATCGCTTGAACAGGTTGCTCGGTCGGCCGTTTCCCGATCGGTGCGCAACGATCGTCCCCGGGATCGGCGGCGTCGTCCAGGTCGGGAGGGGACCCAATCGATGAGGGATATGAATATGACCAAGCGGCGATTCCTCTTGGGCGGCGTGGCCGCTCTCGGCGCGATCACGGCGGCAAGGCTGCTTTCCGGTGGCGGTGGCTCCATTGCCGCCGGACCCGCGACCGGCGCGGTCGACTTCGAGGTCACCAAAAGCGCGGAGGAGTGGCGGCGCATTCTCACGGCCGAGCAGTATCACGTACTGCGCGACCACGGCACCGAGCGGGCGTGGACGAGCCCGCTGAACGACGAGAGGCGCCCCGGCACCTATACCTGCGCCGGCTGCGGCGTCCCGCTCTTCGCCTCGGAAACGAAGTTCGACAGCGGCACCGGCTGGCCGAGCTTCTGGTCGCCGATCGAGGGTGCCATCGGCACCTCGGAGGACCGAAGTTTGTTCTTGCTGAGGACGGAGGTCCACTGCGCACGGTGCGGCGGGCACCAGGGCCACGTGTTCGACGACGGCCCCCAGCCGACCGGGCTCCGCTACTGCATCAACGGCGTGGCCCTGGACTTCCGGCCGGCCGAGTCGGCGTAGCGCGCCACGGGTGCATAGCCGAACACCGGCACGGGAGAAACGCGCACGAAGCCTGCCCCATTCGCTGGAGGAGGCGGTGCTGCTGACCTTCCAGCCGACGATGGTGCGGGCGAAGCCATCGATCACCAAGGCGAGGTAGACCAAGCCGGTGTCGATCGGCACGTAGGTAAAGTCCGATACCCACAACTTGTTCGGCCGGTCGGCCACGAACTGGCGATTGAGCCTGTCCAGCGGGCATGGCGTGGCCTCGTTGCTGATCGTAGTCTTCTTCGCTTTGCCTCGGACAACGCCTTGCATGTCCATCACTTTCATCAGCCGCTCCACCGTGCAGCGGGCGAGCTGGATGCCTTCACGCTGTAGTTGCCGCCAGACCATCGCGCGTCAGCAGGCCGCGCGATCCGACTGCGCAGCAGCCGCGGCAGGAGGCCGCCGACGGCGAGCTCCGTAGACGCCGAAATTTTCCTCATGAACTCGCCGGATATGCGCCGCGATCTCGGTATCCCTTCGCGCCTTCGAAACCGCCGAGGGTGTCGCCGAGTATCTCCCGCACTTCATCGGCAAGTACAACGCCGAGCGCCTCCACTCGGCGCTCGGCTATCTAAGCCCGGAGCAGTTCGAGGCGCACAAC
>SLRI01000225.1 GCA_007131045.1 Rhodospirillales bacterium | reverse complement strand
TGCTCTTCTTCGGCGGGCACGAGCGCCAGCCACCGGCCCCGTAGACGCTGCCGAGTTCGTCCTTGCTCAGATCGCGCATCTTTGTCCTCATCATGTGAGCGTTGCGACAGCCGATGATCGGCCCGTCGCCTCCCCCTGCAACAACAGGCTGAAGGCAACCGAGAATGCTCGCTCACGAAATTGTCATCAACAGAAATCCACGGCTTTATCACATACCATAGGATGCTTGATTAATCTTCTGCAAACATACGCCCAACGCTTACTTGTAAAAATACTTTACACTATGGTCACTGCATCGATCATTGACCGAATCAATTGACGAGAACCGAGCGGGTGCAGCGTCCGCGGCACGGCACTGTCCGCGTGGCTGGCATTGAGCACCAGTTCGGCGCTGGAGTTCAGATCGAGCTGGCGGACGAGGACGTTGGTATAGGCGGAAGCGGCGGCGATCGTGCTGTTGATGTCGAGCGAGAGGCGGCCTCGCGAGAGATGAATGGCACCCTCGAGCCGGCCCGCCGGGTTGCTGTTCAGCCGATGCGTGCGCAACACCGGTGCCGCGCGATCCTCGAAGAACACGATCCCGGCGAGCGGGCCGCCCTCGGGTGCTGTCAGGTCGACCACCGAGTCGCTGTCGAAATCGATGACGGCGTTGCTGCCGGTGACAAAGAAACCGACACCCTCGCCCGTCACCCGGGGACTGCTGTCGAGTCGGAACGGGCCATCCTTCATGACGTAGACCCCGTGCTGCAGGGTGACCCGCGCATTGCCCTCGATGACCAGACCGCCACAATAGACTCCGCGCTGCAGCACGGTGGTGATGTCCTCCACCCTTCTGTTGGTGTAGCTGCAGACGTGAACGGGCGGTGCGGCGCGCTTTGCCAGCGGGTCGGCGAGCGGCGCCGAGCCGGTCAGCGGCTGCGGGTCGAAATGTCGGGCCGGGCCGTCGACCCCGCCGGCCACCCGGATCGCGGCAGCCCGCACCACTGAGTTGCTGCGCGCCTCGATCGCCCGACCATCGCTCGAGTTGACGACGACAGCGCAGTCGGGTGCGGTGACCCGTGCGTTCGAATCGAGCCGCAGGGCGCGCGGCGCCGCCGGATCGAGGACCAGGAGACAGGTGCTGTCGACGGCAGCGGCGCGCGCCACCGCCCGTGCCTCGAGCGCGATCGACTTGAAGCCGAGCATGGCGGCGAAGAACATCGGCACGTCGGTGCGCGCGGTGACTTCCACCGCACCGGTCGCACCCTCCCCCTCGCTGAAGGTCCGTTGCTCGGGGTCCCATCGGCCGAAGGTGACGGCGGCGAATGCGTCCAGATCGTCCTCGTCGTCGAGGCCGAAGCTGAGCCGCGCCAAGAGCCGCGCCTGCCGCCGTGCCGCCTCGGGATCGCTGGCCAGGCGCTGTGCTGCCGCGAGAGCGACCTCGTCCACCGTCGTCTGCAGCTTGTTCTGCTCGACATGGAGATGCGATCCATCGACCGCGAGGGCGCCTGCCGCGACCATCATCGCCACCGCTCCGGCGGCGACCGCACCGATGGCCCCGTCCCGCTCCCGCCAAAGCCTCGCCAGCATGTCGTTCCCTCTCGCGCCGTTGCCTTGCGGCGGCGGCACGGCCGCCCCCCGGCAGGTGAGGCACGCGAGAATAAAGGGCAAATCCTAACGAACGGTTAAAGCGAGCGCGGCAAGGGTCATACACCTTGCCGTCCCCAGCGCGGACCTTGACGTTGCCAGCCGCCGCATAATGTGGTGCCATGCAACGACACATCGACCAGGCGCGCGACGGGCGATCCCCTCATGTTCTTCGACCTCAGAGCATCGGCCCGCTCGCGGCCCGTCCTCCTCTCCTCCCCGCACAGCGGCCGGCTCTACCCGGACCGCCTGCTGCGCAGCATCGAGCTTGGCCCCGAAGAGCTCCGGCCGCTCGACGACGGCCCGGTCGACATCCTCCTCGAGCCCGCGCTCGAGCACGCCGCCGGGCTCATCGCACCGCTGCTGCCGCGCGCCTGGATCGACCTCAACCGCGCCCCGGACGAGATCGATCCGGCCGAGGTCGAGGGACCGTTCCCGGTCGCCGGCCGGCGCTCGGTCAAGGTCAAGGCGGGGCTCGGCCTGGTGCCCACCCGGGTCGGCGGCGTCGCGATCTACCGCCGCAAGCTTTTGGCCGCCGACCTGCACGACCGGCTGGATCGGGCCTATTGGCCGTTCCATCTTGCCCTCGGCCGCGAGCTCGAGACCCTGCGCCGCCGGCACAACGTCGCCGTTTTGCTCGACTGCCACTCGATGCCGCGCGCCTCGGTGGCGCATCAGGGCCGGCCCATCGATATCGTCGTCGGCGACCGCCACGGCAGCACCGCGGCACCGGCGATCACCGCCTGCGTCGTCCGCGAATTGCGCGCCCGCGGCTATTCGGTGGCGACCAACCGGCCGTTCGCCGGCGGCCACATCACCGAGGCCTATGGCGCGCCCGCCGAAGGCGTGCACGCGCTGCAGCTCGAGGTCCGCCGCGACCTCTTCCTCGACGAGACCAGCTACCGCCTGCACCGCGGCACAGCCAGCCTGGGCCGCGCGCTCGCCGCCGTCGTCGACACGCTCGGCGAAACCGCCAGCCGCAGCGTCGGCCGACCCGTCGCCGCCTAGCCACTGGAATTCGATCGATGCAGGAAGAAGAGGCGGCGCCCGCCGGCGTGGCCGTGATCGGCGGCGGCCCGGCCGGCCTGATGGCCGCCGAGCACCTGGCCGAAGCCGGCCTCGCCGTCACCGTCTACGAGCGCATGCCGTCGCCGGGGCGCAAGCTGCTGATGGCCGGCCGCGGCGGCCTCAACCTGACCCACGCCGAGCCGCTCGACCGGTTCCTCTCCCGCTACGGCGAGGCCGAAGACTGGCTGGCCCCGATCATCCGCGACTTCGACAACGAAGCCTTGCGCCGCTGGGCCGAGGATCTGGGCCAGACCACCTTTCGCGGCTCCTCCGGCCGCATCTTTCCGACCAGCCTCAAGGCCTCGCCGCTGCTCCGCGCCTGGCTCGGGCGGCTCGACCGCAAGGGTGTGCGGATCGCCACCCGCCACACCTGGCAGGGCTTCACCGAGGACGGCGGCCTCGGCT
>SLRI01000477.1 GCA_007131045.1 Rhodospirillales bacterium | reverse complement strand
GGCTTCTTGCCGGCGATCTTGCCCATGACGTCGGCGAACTCGGTCGGGAACGGGAAGACGACGGTGTTGGTGCGGTCGGTGGCGATGTCGCTCAGGGCGGACAGATAGCGGAGTTGCATGGCCTGGGGGACCTCCGCCAGGATTCTGCCGGCATCGACCAGACGCTCGGCCGCCTGGTACTCGCCCTCGGCGTTGATGATCTTGGCGCGCCTGATCCGCTCGGCCTCGGCCTGCTTGGCGATGGCGCGGACCATCGTCTCGTCGATGTCGACGTGCTTGACCTCGACATTGGCCACCTTGACGCCCCAGGCGTGGGTCTGGCTGTCGAGGATTTCCTGGATGTCGTCGTTGATCTTGTCGCGCTCGGCCAGCATCTCGTCGAGCTCGTGCTTGCCGAGCACCGAGCGCAGCGTGGTCTGGGCGAGCTCGCTCGTGGCAGCGGCGAAGTCCTCGACCTGGATCACCGACTTGTCGGCCTCGATGATGCGGAAATAGATCACCGCGTTGACCTTGACCGAGACGTTGTCGCGGCTGATGACGTCCTGCGACGGCACGTCGAGCACCCGGGTGCGAAGATCGACGCGGACCATGGTCTGCAGGCCGGGGATGATCAGGATCAGGCCCGGCCCCTTCACCTTCCAGAAGCGGCCGAGCATGAAGACCACGGCGCGCTCGTACTCGCGCATGATCCTCAGCGCCATCAGGACGATGATCAGCGGAATGATCAGCAGGATCAACAGCGGCTGGAAAAACAACATATCGGTCATGTCTGGGATTGCTCCGGCTGGACGGTGAGCGTCAGCCCATCGCGTGATTTTACGGTGACCCGAGTGCCGGGGGTCAGGCTCGCGGGGCCCTCGGCGTGCCAGACCTCGCCCTGCAGCCGCACCTGCCCCTTGCCCGTTTGCCCCTCGCCCGCCTGCCAGGTGACCACTTCGCCGTGGCTCTGGGCGATGGCTTCGGCGCCGCTCACGATCGGTCGCTGGCGGCCCTTGAGGACCATGGTGAGGGTGAACAGGAAAAGCCCGCTCAGGGATGCTGCAATGGCGCCGATGATCCAGGGCGAGATGCCGAAGCCCGGCACCTCGGTATCTATCAAGAGGATGGCACCGGCGGTGAAGGCGACGACACCAGTGATCCCGAGGATGCCGAAGCTCGGCACGAAGGCTTCAGCCACCACCAGGATGATGCCGAGAAGGAGCAGCGCCACGCCGGCGAAGTTCACCGGCAGCACCTGAAAGGCGTAGAGGCCGAGCAGGAGGCAGATCGCGCCGATCAGGCCCGGGCCCACCAGCCCCGGCGAATAGAACTCGAAGATGATGCCGTAGATGCCGATCAGCATCAGGATGGCGGCGACATTGGGGTTGGTGATGATGGCGAGGATCTGGTAGCGCCAGTCGGGCTCGACGAACTCGATGGTGGCGTCCGCCGTCTGCAGCACGACGGTGACCCGCTCGAGCTCGATCTCGCGGCCGTCGACGGCTTCGAGCAGTGCGTCGAGATTGCGGGCGATGATCTCGATCACCCCGGCGTCGTATGCCTCCTGATAGGTCAAGCTCTTCGCTTCGCGCACCGCGCGCTCGGCGAAGTCGGGGTCGCGTCCGCGCATTTCAGCGAGCGAGCGCAGATAGGCGGCAGCATCCTCGATCGCCTTGGCTTCGGCGGCGGTACGCTCCTCGGCCGGGACGTCGTTCTCGTCCACCGCATCATTCGGGGCATCGGCGGGGGCGGCGGGCTCGGGCTCGTCGGCCGGCCCGTTCTCGTCGTTCGTGGCGGCATCGATGTCGAGGGCGAGGCTGCTGCCGCCGATAGCGACCGGCGTCGCAGCACCGAGATTGGTGCCCGGTGCCATGGCGGCGATGTGCGAGGCGTAGAGGATGAAGGTGCCGGCCGAGGCGGCTCTGGCACCCGAGGGGGCGACATAGGTCGCGACCGGCATCGGTGCCTCGATGATCGCACGGATGATCGAGCGCATCGAGGTGTCCAGGCCGCCCGGGGTGTCCATCCGCAGCACCACGAGATCCGCCCCGGCATCGGCCGCACGGTCGATCGAGCGGCCGATGAGGTCGCTGGTGGCGGGGCCGATCGGGCCCTCGACCGGGATCACGTGGACGAGCGCGGCACGGGCTCCGCTCGGCTGCAGGCCGAGTATGCCCAAGACGAGCGTGAAGAGGATGACGATCCTTGCCATGCTCCGACAATCGGCCGCAGAGGCCCGAGCGTCAAGGGGCGAGACGTTTTCGCTCAGTCGGCGAAGAACGCCTCGAGCCGCTCGAGCGTAGCCTCGGGCGCTTCCTCGGGCAAATAGTGGCCACAGTCGAGGGCCTCGCCGCTGACCGGGCCACTGGCCTTGGCCCGCCAGGTTTCGAGGACGTCGAAGTGCTTTTCCATCAGGCCGTGGCGGCCCCAGAGCACGAGCAGCGGGCAGCCGATCCGGGCGGTCTCGTCGGCCCGGTCGTGCTCGAGGTCGATGGTCGCCGCCGCCCGGTAGTCCTCGCAGCTGCTGTGGATGGTGGCCGGGTCGCTAAAGCAGCGCTCGTATTCGGCCATCGCTTGCGGATGAGCGAAGCCGGCGGACTTGCCGCCGGACCAGCTGCCGAGCTTGGCATGCAGGTAGTAGATCGGATCGGCACCGATCAGCCTTTCGGGAAAATCGAACGGGCGGGTGAGGAAGAACCAGTGATAGTAGCCCTCGGCGAGCGCCTTGTTGGTGGCATCGAACAGGGTGCGGGTCGGCACGATGTCGAGCAAGGCGGCCTTGGTCACCGCGTCGGCGTGGTCGAGGCACATCCGATGCGTGACCCGGCCGCCGCGATCGTGGCCGGCCACCATGAAGCGGTCGAAGCCGAGCTTTGCCATGGCCTCGACCATGTCGGCCGCCATCGCCCGCTTGCTCATGCTGCCGTGGTCGGGCGTCCCCCGCGGCTTGCTGCTGTCGCCGTAGCCGCGCAGATCGGCGCAGACGACGGTGAAACGTTGGGCCAGGGCCGGCGCCACGGCATGCCACATGGCATGGGTCTGCGGATAGCCGTGCAGCAGCAGCAGCGGTGGCCCCTCGCCCTTGCGGCGGAGGAAAATCTCGGCGTCCTCGGTCTGGACGCGGTG
>SLRI01000167.1 GCA_007131045.1 Rhodospirillales bacterium | reverse complement strand
TGGTCCCGTCGAGGCTGCCCGGATCGAGGCTCGGATCGAGGCCGCCCGGGCCACCGAAGATCACGTAGATCTCGCCGGCCTTGTCGATCCCGTTCGGGCTCGCGTCCTGGGCACTGATCGCGATGTCGGCATAGCCGTTGCCGTTGACGTCGCCGAGCATCGCGACCGAGCGGCCGGACTGGTCGAACATCGCCCGGCCCTCGATCCTGAAGCCGTCCGTCCCGTCGAGCTCGCCCAAGGCCACCTCGCCGCCGAGACCACCCGCCGCTCCCCGGACGAGATAGCTGAGCCCGCCGTTGTAGCTGGCATACTCGGCCTCGCCGAGCCGGGCGCCCACGACCACGTCAGCAAAGCCGTCGCCATTGAAGTCGCCGCCGCCGGCGACGCTGATGCCGGCCTCGTCGCCGTCGTTCTCGCCCCAGAGCGTGGTCGTCCGCAGCTTTGCCGCATCCGCCGGATCGCCGAGGTCGATCACCGCGGCACCCGCGAGATCGGCGCCGTGCAGGACGAAGGCGGCGCCGGTTTCGCCGATCCCCTCGCGCATGGTGCCCGGCGCGCCGACGACCAGATCGGCCAGGCCGTCGCCGTCGAGGTCGCCCGCCGTCGAGACGGCCCAGCCGAACTTGCCGCCGGCCGTGGCACCCAGGATGGCCACGCCGTTGCTGCCGTCGAAGGTCTCCACGGGCACGACGGGCGGGATCTCGGACCCGGTGCCGAAGAAGAGGTAGACCGCACCCGCACCCTCGCGGAGCACCCCGTCGGCACCGACGACGTCGGCATGCGGCGCTCCGATTGCGAGGTCGGCGAGCCCGTCGCCGTTGAAATCGCCGATGATGGCGAGCCCGTGCGCCGCCCGGTCGCCGGCGCCGATGCCGTCGAAGCGGACGATCCGCGCGGTGTCGCTCTCGGGCGCCGGCTCCGGCTCACCGATGCCCGGCATCTCGGGGATCTCCGGCATCTCGGGTGCGGCATCGAACGAAGTCTCGACCCGGATCACCAAATCGTCGAAATCGAAATCGCGCAGATCCTCGAAGGCGATCCAAGCCTCGCCCTCGGCCTCGCCCCGGGCCGAGATGGTGCGTTGCGAGCCGTCGGCGTTGAGCGGGTTTCGCCCGGCATTTGCCGGATCCGGATCGAAGCTGTGGTAGACCGCCCCGGCGAGTGGGCTGCCGGTCGCGGCATCGACCAGGTGCAGATTAGCGGCCTCGGTGAAGCTGCCGCCAATGCCGCCGTCCGCAGCATCGACGAAGGCGAGGCTGGTGCCGGCGAGGAGGTCGGGGGCGTTGTTGCTCGCGCCGTCGGCCAAAAGGAAGAGGCCGAAGGTGGTGCCCGCGGCGAAGCCGTCGGTGCCGTAGAGGTCGGTCAGCTGAAACGTGCTGCCGAGCGCCGTGCCCTTACTATCGGCGATGACGATGCGCGTGTTCGCAAAGCTGCCGTCCTCGGTGATCTGGTAGACGCCGAGGGTGTTGCGGAAACCCGCGACCTCGCTCTCGAAGGTGATCCGCGCATCCCCGGCCTCGCCGATGGTGAGCATCTCGGGGTCGGTACCGTTGACGAGTGCGGGATCGAGCGGCTCGCGGTTGCTTCTCGGCGGCAGGAAGGCTGGCATGCGGCACCTCGGGCGAAATGTGGTTCAGCATTTCTACCGACGGTGGATACTCCGCCAAGCCTCAACTGTAAAGGGAGAAGCCATCTCGACGTTTCTACCTGGGTGAACCGGTCAGCTGGTCGAGCGACTGGGCGCCGAGCCGCGCACCCGGCGGCGGTGGCGGGCGTCGCGCACCGCCTCGGCGAGCAGCATCAGGACGAAGTGGGTGTTGTTGAAGAGATAGCGGCGCCACAGCCGGCGCGGTTCCGTGGCGAGGCGGAACGCCCACTCCATGCCAGAGCGCTGGATCCAGCGCGGTGCCTGGCGCTTCAGCCCGGCGTGGAAGTCGAAGGCGGCACCGACTCCGATCAGCACCTTGCCGGGCAACAAGGGCGCCATCTCGGCCATCCAGTGCTCCTGCTTGGGCGAGCCGAGCCCGACCCAGACGATATCGGCGCCGCTGGCCTCGATTACCGCCGCCGTGGCCTGCCGCTCGGCCTGGGTCAGCGGCCGAAACGGCGGGGTCTCCCGGCCGACCACCTTCAGCCCCGAAAAGCGTGCCTCGAGCCGGCGCTGCAGGAGGGCCGCCACCCCCTGGCCACCGCCATAGAGGAAGTGCCGATAGCCGCGTTCCTCGGAGACCGCGCAAACCGCGAGCATCAGATCGGGACCGTAGACCCGCTCGATATGCTCGAAACCGGCGCGCTTACCGAGCCAGACCATCGGCATGCCGTCCGGGGTCACTAGCGCCGCCTGCTCGTGGATCTTCATCAGCCGCTGATCGCGCTGGCTCTCGATCACGCCGTTTACGTCGCGCACGCAGACATAGGCCGCCCGGCGGCTGCCCTTCTGGCGGGTCAGCAGATGGATGTGCGCCAGGGCCTCGCCCATGTGGATGGCGCTGACCGGCACACCCAGCACCCGAAATCGCTCGGGCTCGGGCAACAGGATGGCGGGTTCGCCGTCGCGGGTCATGTGCGTCATGATGGCACTTTCGAATACGGGTCAGGCGAATACGGCTCAGGCTGCATGCCGACCGCGGGCCTCGAGGGCGGATGCGTTGGCGCGGTACCAGGCGAGCGTGGCGGCGAGCCCGGCCTCGAGCGGGATTTTCGGCCGCCAGCCAGTGGCGGCGAGCCGAGTGATGTCGAGAAGCTTGCGCGGTGTGCCGTCGGGCTTTTTGGTGTCGAAGGCGAGATCGCCCGCGTAGCCGGTGATCCGGGCGATGTTTCGGGCGAGTTCGGCAATCGTCAGGTCCTCCCCGGTGCCGACATTGACGGCGATGCCGTCGTCGTAGTGGCAGAGCAGGTGCAGGCAGCCGTCGGCGAGATCGTCTACGTGGAGGAACTCGCGACGCGGCCGGCCGGTTCCCCAGACGGCGAGACTGGGCGCTTCGCTCTTCGTCGCCTCGTCGAAGCGCCGGATCAGCGCCGGCAGGACGTGGCTGGTGGCGGGATCGAAATTGTCGAACGGCCCGTAGAGATTGGTCGGCATGGCCGAAATCCAGGCCCGGCCGAACTGCTCGCGATAGGCCCGCACCAACCTGAGCCCGGCGATCTTGGCCAGCGCGTAGGCGTCGTTGGTGGGCTCCAGCGGCCCGGTCAGCAGGTATTCTTCCTTGATCGGCTGCGGGCAGTCGCGCGGGTAGATGCAGGACGAGCCCAAGAACAGCAGCCGGGCCACCTCGTGACGGTGGCTCGAGCGCATCAGGTTGGTCTGGATCAGCAGGTTCTGCTCGAGGAAGTCCACCGGGAAGGTCTTGTTGGCGAGGATGCCACCGACCTTGGCAGCGGCGATGATCACCACCTCCGGGCGGTGCGCCGCGATCCAGCTGTCGACGGCCGTGGGGTCGGTGAGTTCCAGCTCTCGTCGCCCGGCGGTCAGGACGGTGACCGGCTCGCGCTCGAGGCGCCGCACCAGCGCCCGGCCGACCATGCCGTTGTGGCCGGCGACGAAGATCCGCTGCCCGGCCAGATCGAAGGGAGCCGGCATCACTCGGCCGCCTCGTAGATCACCCGGCCACTCGCCCGCTCGCGACAGAGGCTGGCGAGATCGGCCTGGACCATTTCCTTGACCAGATCGGCGAAGCGCAGCTGGGGCCGCCAGCCGAGCCGCTCGCGCGCCTTGGTCGCATCGCCGCGCAAATGATGGACGTCGAGCGGCCGGAAATAGCGCGGATCGACGGCGACCAGCGTCCGGCCCGAGGCCCGGTCGAGGCCGACCTCGTCCGTCCCCTGGCCTTGCCAGACGATCGTCCGGCCGACCTCGGCGAAGGCCCGCTCGACGAAGTCCCGCACGCTGTGCGCCTCGCCGGTTGCCAGCACCCAGTCGTCCGGTGCCTCGGCCTGCACGATCCGCCACATCCCCTCGACGTAGTCGCGGGCGTGCCCCCAGTCGCGCAAGGCATCGAGATTGCCGATATAGAGACGCTCCTGAAGGCCGAGCTCGATCGCCGCCACCGCCCGCGTGATCTTGCGGGTGACGAAGGTCTCGCCCCTGAGCGGGCTCTCGTGATTGAAGAGAATGCCGTTGGCCGCGAACAACCCGTAGGCATCGCGGTAGTTCTTGGTGATCCAATAGGCGTAGAGCTTGGCCGTGGCATAGGGCGACTGCGGCAGGAACGGCGTCGTCTCGTCCTGCGGCGCCGGTGCTGCACCGTAGAGCTCCGAGGTGCTGGCCTGGTAGAACCGGGTCTGGTCCTCCCGCTTCAAGATCCGGATCGCCTCGAGCAAGCGCAAAGTCCCGACGCCGTCCGCATTCGCCGTGTATTCGGGGGTCTCGAAGCTGACTTTTACATGACTTTGCGCGGCCAGATTATAGATCTCGTCCGGCTGCACCTCCTGGACGACGCGGATCAGGTTGGTGGCGTCGGTGAGGTCGCCGTAGTGCAGGACGAGGCGGCGATCGAGCTGTTGCGGGTCCTCGTAGAGATGGTCGATGCGGCCGGTGTTGAACGACGAGGAACGCCGCTTGAGGCCGTGGACGCTGTAACCCTTCTGCAACAGTAGCTCGGCGAGGTAGGCACCGTCCTGGCCGGTGATCCCCGTGATGAAAGCTGTCTTGCTCAAGGTTTCGACCTTCCCTGGCGGCTAGCCGGTGCGCTTGCCGACATAGCTGTTGCGGAAGCGCCACAGCGTGGCAGTCGCCACTGACGGTCGGCCGTGCCGCTGGGCGACGGCAACTTTCGGCCGCGCCAGAATCCCGCCGTCATTGCCTGATTCGGCTTCGACTCGACATCGAAAGTCCCACCCTATCCCGCGCGCGCTTCCTCGTTGATGACGCGATGTCGACCGGTCCCTGGCCCACACCCGCTTCCGACCTGAAAAAGACGCGCCAAGCCCCTACTTCCGTTGAGCTTAGCCCTGAAGTTGATTGTTGCAAGCCACTATTTTATCAATTTTTTGGAAGTTCTTCTGCAGTCTATTCGCCTAATGCGCGACTGTAAATCTGCCTCAATCTATTTGAATATTGACTTGCGTCGAATGCGCCACAGTAACGGGCCCGTGCATTGCTACCGAGTGTGACGCGCAGGTCACGGTCGTCGATCAACCGGGCGATCGCCGCGCCGAGTGCGCTTGCGTCACCCGGCGGCACGATCAGCGCCTCTTGCTGGTCGGTGACGGCCTCGAGGTGGGCACCGACCGGGGTCGTCACGATCGCCAGACCGTGCGCCATCGCCTCCAAAAGCGACATCGCCTGGCCTTCACTATGAGACGGCAACAACAGAATGTCGGCCTCGCGACAGCGCTCGTAGACTTCGGCCTGCGGCAGCCAGCCGACAAAGGTGATCCGTTCGGCGATGCCGGGCAGCGCCAAGGGTGCCGCGAGCACCGTCTTGTCGCCGCGCCCGGCCACCACGAGATGCCAGTCGCGGTCGAGCAGAGCCGGGGCCGCGAGAGCGGTCAGCAGCACGTCCACCGCCTTCTCCGGGGCGTCGAACCGGCCGAGGAAGAGCAGTCGCACCGGCCCGCTGCGATGGCGGCGATCGGGGACCGGCCCTGGATCGGGCACCGCGTTGTGGACCACCAGAATGCGCGACGACGCCACCCCCAGCACGTCTTCCGCCAGCCGGGCGTCGTTGCGGCCGAGCACGATGACCAGCCTCGCCCGACGGAACATCGCGACGACCAGACGCCGCACCAAGGCCGAGCGGCGGGCGAGATCGGGTCCATAGGCGCCATAGTGCAAATGCACGATGGTGGGGATGCGCAGCCCGCGAGCGGCGAGACTCAGCACCAGCTTGCGCAACGTGCTGCCCTTGTTGGCGACGTTGAGATGCAAGAGATCCGGACGGCGCCGGACGAGCCCGAGCGAGGCCCGAAGCAGCATCAGCGGCGACCAGAGAAGCGAGCCGTCGCCTCTGCCATCGACCAGCCACCAATCCGGCGCGTCCGGGCCCTCCCAGCCCCTGGTCGCATAGTGCATCATCCGTCCGATCCCGCCGAAGTCGAAACCGCCGGGCATCGCGATCGCGACCCGCAGCCGACGTCGCGAGAGCCCTGCGTTCGGGAGCGAGCCGCTCATCGAACCGCTCGAGGCGGCTTGCAGCCACCGCTTGCGCCCCTTAGAGGCTGTCCGGTTCTCTCAGGCCCGAAGGTACCCCTTGGCCGATCCCGCATCGCCGCTCCGCTCGCTCCTGTGGTCGGGCCTCGAGACGCTCGGCACCCTGGTCATCGGCCTCGCCTCGGTGATCGTCATCGCCCGGCTGATCGGCCCGGACGCCTTCGGCCTCGCCTCGATCGGCCTCGGCCTCACCCTCGTCGTCATCGTCTTCATCTCGAGCCTGGTCCACGACGGGCTGGTCCGCAGCCCCGACTACCACGAGCGGCAGCTCGCCTCCGCCTTCGGCTTCTCGCTCCTCGCCGGCGCCGCGGCGAGCCTCGCTCTGGCGATGGCGTCGCTGCCGCTCGCCCGGCTGCTCGACGAGCCGCAGCTGGTGCCGGTGCTCCTCGCGTTCCTGCCCATGGTGCTGTTCGGCGCCCTCACCGCGCCCTTGATCGCCGAACGACGCCGGGCGCTCGATTTTCCGACCCTCGGCCGGCATCAGCTGGCGACCCGCGCCACCGGCCTCGGCCTGGGCCTCGCCATGGCGGCCTCCGGCTTCGGCGTCTGGAGCGTGGTCGGTCAGCAGCTGCTGACCACAGGGCTCTTGATGCTCAGCCTGACGGTCGTGCGCAAGGGCCTGCCCGCCCTGCGCATCGATTGGCGCGCGCTTCGCCCCGTCCTGGTCTTCTCGCGCAACATAGCGCTGACCGGCCTCGTCGTGCAGCTCACCGAGCGCCTCTTCCTCACCATGGTGGGCTGGCTCTACGGCCTCGCCGCCGCCGGGCAGTGGGCGGTCGCGAGCCGGCTGGTCGAGACCGTCAACGGCGTGCTCTCCCAGTTGATCTACCACGTCGCCCTGGCCCACATGACGGCGCTGCGCGAGACCAAGTCTGCGCTCGCCCGAGTGGCCACGCTCAACCGCGATCTCTTGATTCTCGTAGCCCTGCCCGGCCTCGCCGCGGTCGCCGCCGCCGCCGAGCCGCTGGTCCAGCTGCTCTTCGGCACCGGCTGGGAAGCGGTGCCCGGGCTCCTCGTCTGGCTGCTACTCGGTGCGGTCTTCGTCATGCGGCGGCTCTTGGCCCAGGTCGCGATGAACGTGCTCGGTCGCTCGGAAACCACGCTCTACGCCTTCGCCGCCGAGAGTGCCGTGGCCCTGGCCATGCTGGCCCTCCTCTCGCCCCTGGGCCTCACCGGGGCAGCCGTCGCGCGCGGCCTCTCGTTCGCCATCGGCTGGCTCGTCATCTTCCACCGGGCGAGGCGCGCCCTCGACCTCGCGCTGCTGCGCGAGAGCCTCGGCCTCGCCCTCGACCTCGCGGTGATCGTCGGGGTGCTGGCGCTGATCCGGTGGCTCTTTTCGGACGTCGTGTTCGAGCGCCTCGTCGTTGCCGTCCTCAGCCAAGGCGGCCTCGCCTTCAGCTTGGCGCTGGCCACCCTCGTGGCCTGCCGCTTCGAACGGGTGCAGGCCCTCATCGCCGAGCTTCGGGCCCAGCGCCGGGGGAAGCGGCCGCACGACCGGCAATAATGCGTGCGTAGGCGCCGAGCGTGCGCTCGGCCACGGTGGCGGGCGACATCGACCCTACGGCCGCGGCCGCGGCCGCCCTGCGGCAGGAGGCGGCGAGCGCCTCGTCCTCGAGCAGCCGCGCAATGGAAGCGGAAAGGGCAGCGGGCTCGCCCGGCGGCACCACCAGGCCCATGCCCGTCTCGCGGACCAGAAGCCCGAGCTCACCGACATCGCTCGCCACCACGGGCCTGGCGAACCCCGCGGCCAGCGCTGCGACCCCGCTCTGCGAGGCCTCGATGTAGGGCAGCACCACCAGGGAAGCTGCACGAAACAGCCCAGCCACGGCCGCATCCGGCACATAGCCGTCAATCACCTCGACCCAGGGCCGGCGGTCGATCTCCGGGCGCAGCCGCTCGAGCTCGGGACCGGTCCCGGCGATGACAAGACGAAGCGCCGGCAGCCGCTCGACCAGGAGGTCGCCCGCTTCCAGCAGCACGGCCAGGCCCTTGTAGCGCATCACCCGGCCAAAAAAGAGCAGCCGCGGCGCTGCCGCCGGCGCTGCGCCGTCCGCCGGCGCGTCGTCCACCGATGCCGGGCCGGCGAGGCGAGCGTGCCGGTCGAGCACCGGATGCGGCACGATGTGGGTGCCGCCGCCCGGGCTGATGCCGGCGGCCAGCAGCCGCTCCGCCTGGACAGGCCCGTGCACGAAGACGCCGTCCATCGCCCGGCGGAACAGCCGGATCGGCGCCAAGGGCAAGGTCTGCGACTGCACGTCGCCGGGGTGGTAGTCGACGTCGTGCACGGTGATGGCCAACGGCCAGCGGCGCAGCCAGGGCAAGGCGAGGACCAGCCAGAGGATGCTCTCGCCGAGAAAATGCACGATGTCGGGCGAGAACGCCCGAAGCTCGGCCAGAATGCGCTTGGCCAGTAGCAGATTGCGCGGATCGCGATGCCGCGGCCAGGGCAGCGCCACCAAAAGCACCGCCGCCGGCAGGTCGTCACGATAGCGCGCCACCCAGCCCGTGGGGGCCACGACCAGGACATCCGCCCGTGACGCAAGGGCACGCACGACCGCCGCGGCGTACTCGTCGGGCCCGGTCGGCAGGCAGGCGACGCGCGGCCGCACTTCAACCGACGACAGAGGGGCCGACGACAGCGGGGCCGAGGGATCGGGCACGCTCAATGCCCGTAATACCGCCCGGTGCTCTGGTAGTAGCTCATGTACTCGCCGGGGGCGAGGCGGCTGTACTTCGCCACGTTGACCCGATTGAGGATCAACCCCTTGAGCGGCAGCCCGATATTGCGGATTTCGCGCAGCGCTGTGGTCACCGCCCGGCGCCGGGTCTCACCGGCGCGGACCACGAAGAGGACCGTGTCGGCGAGGCCCGAGACCACGGCCTGGTCGTTGACCGCGAGCACCGGCGGGGTGTCGACGATGATCACGTCGTAGCGCCGGCGGGCCTCGACCAGAAGCTCGTTCATCGCCGGCGAGCCGAGGAGCCGCACGGTGTTGTCGACCTCGCGCTGCGCCGGCAGAACATCGAGCCCGGTCTCCTGATCGCGCAGCAGCGCGTCGTCGAGCTTCAGGCTCGGCTGGATCAGGAGATCGCAGAGATCGGCCGAAGGCGGCGCCGTCCGCTCGGCGAAATACTGGAAGATCGAGCGCTTCCTGAGATCGGCATCGATCAGCAGGACCGAAGCGCCCAGCCGGGCGAGGTGCGTAGCGAGGCTGACCGCAACGAGGCTCTTGCCCTCGTCCGGGACGGCAGAGGTGATGGTGATGATCGAGGAGCGGCCGCGCGGCATGCCCGAAGGCGGAAACAGCCGCAGGGCGATGCGCTGCACCGCCTCGGCGTAGATGACGGCCTCGAGTTCGCGGGTCTGCCCGCTGCGCACCACCGAGCGCTGGTGGACGAAGGGCAGCGTGCCGTAGACCGGGATGCCGGTCTCGCCCTCGAGCTGGTCACCGGTCTCGAATTGCCGCCGCGCGGCCTCCCGGGCGATCGCGAGGCCGATGCCGCCCATCAGCGAGCCCGCGGCGGCAAAGCCCATGATCAAGAGACCCTGGCGGCTGTCCGGCCGCGCCGGCGGCCGGGCCGGGGTGACGATCCGGGCCGGCGAGCGCAGGAGGTGCTGCTGCTCGGTGGCGCGCTGATAGCGGGCGAGGAGATCCTCGTAGGTGCGCCGCGTGGTCTCCGAACGGCTTTCGAACTGGTTGAGCTGGACCTGGGCCGTGGTATTCTGCCCGAGCACCGTCTCGAGCTCGGCGAGCTGCGCCCGGAGATCGGCGACCCGACTCTGAGCCACCTCGCGCTCGGTCTGCACTTGGCTCGTCAGCCGCTGCCGCTCCCGAGCCAGGCTGGCGCGAATATCGTCGAGCTCCGCCCGCGCATTCATCATCGTCGGATGACGCTCGCCGAACAGGGTCGAAAACTCGGCGACCCGGCGATTGAGCTCGGCCTCCTGGCGGCGCAGATCGGTGATCACGGGCGAAGTCGCAGCCTCGCTCAGGGCATCGATGCCACCCCCCAGCTGGCCGGCCCGGGCGGCTGCCCGCGCCAGATCGGCCTCGGCCAAGGAAAGCTCGCGCGAGAGCTCGACATAGCGCAGCTCGGTGCCGGAGCTGCCCTGTACGCGCAGCAGCGCCTCCTGCGTCTGGTACTTGTTGGCCGCCCGCTCGACCGCGTCGAGCTCGGCGCCGACGACCTCGACACGCTGGCGGAGATAGTCGGCCGTCTGGTTGAGCATGGCCCGCTGCGAGCCGACGAGCTCCTCGAGGAAGACCGCGGCGATCTCGTTGCTGACCGTGGCAGCCAAGACCGGCGAATCGTCTCGATAGGCGATCGAGATGACATGGGCCAACGGGTCGCGGCGAATGGTGAGCCGATTGCGGAACTCCTCCAGCATCAACTCCATGCTCGACTGCGAGCGCACCGCCGGCGCACTACCGCCTGCCGCAGCCGGACCGGTCGCCGCAGCCGCGCCGGCGGCGTCACGCTCGCCATTGCCGAAGAAGTCGCCGGCGAGGGCCTCGAAGCGCAGGCTCAGCGCATCGGCAGCGCCGGCTGCCAAGCGTCGCGCCTCGTGCAGCAACCCCTCCTTGGGATCCGAAGGCTGCAGATCGAGCCGCTCGATCACCGTCCGGGCGATACTGTCGGAGCCGAGCAGGCGCAGATGTGTCTCCATTTCGGCCGGGCTGATGCCGCGGGGCGCAAAATCGAGCCCCTCGCGCAGATTGCCGAACTCGGTCTCGTCGCGCTCGACTATCACCTCGGTCGCGGCCGTATAGGACGGCGGCAAGGCCTTGAGTGCCGCGAAAGCGACGCCACAGCCCAGGAGCAGGGCAAGCGCGACCACCCACCAGTTCCGCCAGAGAGCGCGCCAGATCCAGGCGACGTCGATAGCGGGCTCGATCGGCCGTCTCGTCGGCGGTGCCGGATGAGCGACGGCGCTGGGCCCCCCGGACCATTCGGCCGGCTGATAGCCCTGACGCCCCGGGACGATCCCCGTACTCCCCGGCTCACTCAACGTTCATCCCTTTCCCGGCACCGACTTTCAGTATTGCTCGGCGATGCCGGAATATTCCCTCGCCCGAACCGTTGCCGCCGTCGCCCGCGGTGCGCGGCAGCGCTCGGCCGACATCGCCAGTTTCCAGAGATAACATTACGATTTGTCGGTCAGCGCGCAAGCCCCACCTGCTCGCGAAACGAGCGCCGGTGGGCATTGTGTCGATGCTGCAGCGCCGCTCGCGGGTGCGCGCGGCGCTGCAGCTTTGCGCTTCGACTGCCGATCAGGTGATGGCGTCGGAATCGAAACTCGCGCCTAAGGTGAACAAATCAAACGTGAACGGCGCCGTCGCGAAAGTGGCATCCGAGGTCGATACGGTTTCGATGATCGGCGCCGCCGCACCTTCCGAGGGCATATCGGACAGCTTCGGCGGCACGCTCTGCCAGGTCATCGGGACGGCCTCGCTCCTCAGATCGAGCAGGTCACGAGCGGCGAGCGGTGCTCCACGCTGGGGCGCGGCTACTGCCGAGACCGAGCCGAAGTTGCCGCCCGCGCCGACATTTCCGATCATGCCGAAATCGATCAGATTGCCGAAACTGCCTCCGAAGAACAGCGAGGCCGGCCCGCCGCCCGTTCCCGGAGCAACGGGCCATAGGATCAGCCCACCAATCATGCCCCACTGACCGCCGAAGCTCGGCAATGGTGGCGTCGGGAAGAAGGCATCATCCGGCTCCGGTTGCGGCGCTGGCGCGGGCTCGGGTGCTGGCGCTGGCGCGGGCTCGGGTTCCGGCTCGGGTGCTGGCTCCGGCGCTGGCTCGGGCGCGGGCGCCGGTGCAGGCGCGGGTTCGGGCTCTGGCGCGGGCG
>SLRI01000654.1 GCA_007131045.1 Rhodospirillales bacterium | reverse complement strand
GAGCAGCTCGCGCGGCAGATAGAGCCGGCCGATCGCCGCGTCGTCGTCGAGATCACGCAGGATGTTGGTCAGCTGCAACGCCCGGCCGAGATGGTCGGCGACCGTCCGGCCGGCGGCGCCGGGGGCGCCGAAGACAACCACCGAAAGCCGGCCGGTGGCGACCGCGACCCGCCGGCAATAGAGCTCGAGCGTCGCCCTCGACGGGGCGCGGATGGCGGTTTCGGCATCCATCCGCATGCCGGCGATGATCGCCTCGAACTCCCGCCGGTCGAGCCGCAGCGCCGCTGCCGGGGCGTGGAGCACGCGCCCGATCGCGGTCGTCGGCCGGCCGGCATAGACCGCCTCGATCTCGGCCTGCCAGCGCTCGAGGGCGGCCAGCCGCTGCGCCCGACCGAGCCCCCGGGCATCGGCGATGTCGTCGACCTCGCGGCAAAAGGCGTAGAGACCGAACATCGCCTGCCGCTGGCTGCGCGGCAAGAGGCGCATCGCCCAGAAGAACGAGGAGCCGGATGCGCGGGCTCGGGCCGCGACCTCGGCATGATCGGTCGCGGTCGCGGCATGCGCCCGATCGACCAGGGGCAGCGGCGCGGTGTCGAGCATGGTGGGCGTCTGCATATCCATGTCCTGCCGAGAGCGGCGGCCGCATATTGCGCATCGGCTGCGGCCTGCGCAACGAAGCGATCCGGCAGGGTCATGGTTCGCACCGCTACGCCTCGAGGCGGCGACGCCGGCGCCATCGGCCCAGCGCGGTCCTGGCCGCCCCGTAGAGGGCGCGACCGGCGAGTGCCAGACGGCCGCGCGCCACCCGCTCGGCGAGCGGATCGCGGCGTCGCAGCTGCCGCACCAGGTCCTCCGCCAGATGCTGAATGGCGCCGGTCTCGAGGGCGAGGCCGGTCCGAGTCAGGCTCGGGGCCAGCGGCGCCGACACGGTGAGCAGCTCAGTGGTGGCATCGAGGCAGCGGTCGAGCACCCGGCGCAGGCCCGGGCTCGACCGGCCGGTCGCCAGCTCTTCGATCGCCACACCTTCGGCGCGCAGCCAGTCGGTCGGCAGATAGACCCGGTTCAGCCGACGATAGTCGTCGCCGCAATCCTGCAGATGGTTGATCACCTGAAGCGCCCGGCAGAGCGCGTCGGCGGCCGGGTGCAGGGCTTGATCCTCGCCGTGCAGATCGAGCAGGAAGCGGCCGACCGGCGCTGCCGAGAGTGTGCAGTAGGCCATCAGCGCCGGCCAGTCCGGGTAGTGCCGCACCGCGACGTCCTGCCTGAAGGCATCGAGGAGATCGAGGCCGTGGCGGAGCGGCAGGTCGCGGGCCAGCAACACCTGCCGCAGCCGCAGCGCGGGCTCGACGCCGGCCGCCTTTTGCCCCTCGCCGAGGGCGGCGGCGAGGGCGTCGAGGCGTTGGCGCTTCACCTCGGCGGGCAGCGCCGGCGCGTCGGCGATGTCGTCGGCGGTGCGGGCGAAGGCGTAGTAGGCGCGGATCGCCGGCCGGAGGTCGGCCGCGATCAGCAGCGAGGCCACCGGAAAGTTCTCGTCACCGGCCGCCTTGCCCGATGCGGCCAGCGCCGCGTGGTCGATCCTGCGCTCTGCCGTCATGCACCCCTCGAGCACCCCTGCCGGCAGTCTTAAGTGCCGCTGCCGGCGGGACAAATAACATGATCGTTACGTAGTCCAAAAAATTGACCACTTGCATGCGGCCCCCATGCGCCTACCTGCCTCGAAACCGTCGTCGATCCGAGGAACCGCCATGACCGCCACCATCTATGTCCTGCACGAGAACCCTGCCTGGTTGCCGCCCTTGGCCGAAGGCTTCGCCAGTGCGGGCGTGCCCTGGAGCGAATGGTTTCTCGACACCGGCGAGGTCGATCTCGGCGCGGTGCCGCCCGAAGGGGTGTTCTACAATCGGATGAGCGCGTCGTCGCACACCCGCGGCCATCGCCATGCGGCCGAGCTCACCAGCGTCGTGCTCGCCTGGCTCGAGCGGCACGGCCGCCGGGTGGTCAACGGCAGCCCGGCCCTCGATCTCGAGATCAGCAAGATGCGCCAGTACGCGGCGCTCGAGCGGGCCGGCCTGCCGACGCCGCGGACCATCGCCGTGGTCGGCGAGGCGCTGTTGGTCGAGGCCGCCGAGCGGCACTTCGCGGCGGCACCTTTCATCCTCAAGCCCAATCGCGGCGGCAGCGGCCGGGGGGTGCAGCTCTTCGAGCGGCCGGCCGACCTCGCCGATCATCTGGCGAGCGCCGACTACACGGCACCGCTCGACGGCGTGCATCTGCTGCAGGCCTATATCCGCGCATCCGAGCCGGTGATCACCCGGGCCGAGTTCGTCGGCGGGCGCTTTCTCTACGCGGTCGAGGTCGACACCTCGGGTGGCTTCGAGCTCTGCCCCGCCGATGCCTGCGCCGTGCCGGGTGAAGCGAGCCGACCGAAATTCAGGATCATCGAGGGCATCGATGCGGGCCTGAAGGCCGCGCTCGAAGGGTTCCTTGCCGCCACCGGCATCGAAATCGCCGGCATCGAGTTCATCACCTCCGTCGACGGGTCGGTGAGCGTCTACGACGTCAACACCAACACCAACTACAACGCCGATGCGGAAGCCGCAGCCGGGCTCTCCGGTCCGCGCGCCATCGCGAGCTTCCTCGGCGAAGAGCTGCGCAAGTCCTACCGACGCGCCGCCTGACCAGCGCTCGGCCTCGGCAGCCAGCTCCGCAAGCGAGATTTGCGAAAGATCGCGCAATCACGGATATTGCGGGCAGGGCACGACGTTGGACACGTCCTGATCCCGGGCCGGGCCGGCGCCGACTGGCATCGATGCCGGCTGGGCAGTTAGGGAGGATGAACCGAGAGGGGAGGGCCGAGAGATGGCCGGACCGGCGCACATGAACCGCGACACCCTGCTCGCGGGCCTGCGGGACAAGCCCGAATACTGGGACATGATCGTGATCGGCGGCGGCGCCACCGGTCTCGGCACCGCGCTCGAAGCCGCGGCGCGCGGTTATCGCACGCTGCTGCTCGAGCAGGACGATTTCGCCAAGGGCACCTCGAGCCGCTCGACCAAGCTGGTCCACGGCGGCGTGCGCTATCTGCAGCAGGGCAACGTCTCGCTGGTCATGGAGG
>SLRI01000454.1 GCA_007131045.1 Rhodospirillales bacterium | reverse complement strand
GCCGGGTTTCGTCCAGAAAGCGACGGACTAGTCTGGGTTTGGTAGTGCCGCGGGTTCAGCGGTGGAATGGAGTTGCAAGGTGATCGAGGCTAGAAGGTCGAGCGGTATCTCGAAAATTGGCGGCGGCTGGTCGCGGCGGCGCTTCGCCTCGAGCTTGGCCGCCGGAATCGGCACCCTCTATCTCGGCGCCGGAACAGGCGCCGCCACGCCGGCTTTGCCGCTCGACCGGCATTTTGCGATCTTTCGTGACGGCGAGGAGATCGGCCGCCACGACGTGCGCTTCACGGCGACCGAGAGCGGGCTCGAGGTCAGCACCGATATCGACATCACGGTCAAGGTCGCCTTCCTCACCGCATTCCGCTACGAGCAGCATGCCCGTGACCAGTGGACCGACGGCCTTCTGGTCGAGAGCCGGGTCTCGACCAACGACAACGGAGCACGGAGCGAGACCTCGTTGCGCGCTCGCGGCAACGATCTCGACGTCGAGGGCGGGATCGAGAACCGCGTGCTCCGTGTGCCGCTCGGCACGATGACCGACATCGCCTTTTGGAACCTCGCCATCGTCCGGCAACGTGTCCTGGTCGATCTCCAGCTGGCCGAACTCACCAGCCTCGCTGCCCGGCCTACCGGGACCGAGGAGGTCGAGGTGGCTGGGGCGCGGATTGCCGCGGAGCGCTACACGGTCGACGCCCAATCCGGCCGCAACGGCGACATCTGGTACGATGCCGCCGGCAACTGGGTGAAAGGGGTCATGGTGGCCCGTGGCGAGAAGCTGGAGTACCGCCTCCTCGCCTGAGCGGCAGCTTCAGTCCTTTCGCGCAGCGATCTGCTCTGCCATGGCGACGAGCCGCTGCGCCTCGACCACGTGCAGGTTCTCGACCAGCTTGCCGTCCAGCACCGCCACCCCTCGCCCGGCCTTCAGCGCCGCCTCGTAGGCCTCGATTTGCCGCCGGGCGTGCTCGACCGCCGCCGGAGACGGGCCGAACGCGTCGTTGGCCGCCTCGATTTGCCGCGGGTGGATCAGCGTCTTGCCGTCGAAGCCGAGGTCGCGCCCCTGCTCGCACGACGCGGCGAACCCTTCGGCATCGTTGAGATCGAGATGGACCCCGTCGATGGCGGCGATCCCGGCGGCCCGCGCCGCCAGGAGGCAAATGCCGAGCGACGGCAGCATCGGCAGCCGCCCTGCCGTGTGGCGGGCGCGGAGATCCTTGGTGAGATCGGACGTGCCCATCACCAGACAGGCGACCCGGGGATGATCGGCGATCGCCTCGGCATGCAGCACCCCTCGAGGGGTCTCCATCATGCACCAAAGGGCGAGCCCGACCGGTGCTCCTGCGGCATCGAGCACCGCGCAGGCCCGGCGCACCATGTCGGCGCTCTCGACCTTGGGCAACAGGATCGCATCGGCACCGACGGTGGCCATGGCAACGAGATCGGCGTGGCCCCACTCGGTGTCGAGGCCGTTCACCCGGACGGCGACCTCGCGATGGCCGTAGCCCTTTTCGTCGGCCAGCGCATCGGCGATCGCCTCGCGGCCCGCCGCTTTGGCGTCCGGCGCCACCGCGTCCTCGAGATCGAGAATCAACGCATCGGCGGGCAGTTCCCGGCCCTTGGCGAGGGCGCGCGGGTTCGAGCCCGGCATGTAGAGAACGGAACGACGCGGGCGGGCGGGGGACGGCATGGCGCATCTCCGAATAACGCTGGGCACACGGCTGTCGCGTGGGTAGCGCAGCCATCGCGCAACTTGAACCCCGGACGACGGTGCCGCGGCAATTCCAACCCTAAGTTTTTCTTTCAGCCGCGAACTTACGCCTTTAAGGTGACCATCCTATGCCATTGCCGACTGGCCTCGGAGCGACCGGCATGCCTCCTGCCCTCACGTGTCGACCTCGCCCGACCCGTCGCCGGCTGCTCCGAATGATGCTCGGCGGACTCGGCGCCGCGGCCGTGCCGAACGCGGGCGGCGCCGACCCGCCGGCCGATGCCCCGCTCGAGCTCGGAATCTTTCCGTTCCTGCCGACGCTCGAGATCGGTCGCCAGTTCGGCCCTCTTGCGACAGCCCTCGCGGACAGCCTCGAGCGACCGATCAGCTTGCGAACGAAGGCCGGTTTTCCGGCCTTTCGGTTGGCCTTGCACGAGGCACGGTTCGACATCGCCCTGCTCCATCCCTTTCTCTACAGCGACGTCGTGCATTTTCAGGACTATCGCCCGCTGGCCCGGCTGCGGGACGACCTCGTCGGGGTGGTCGTCGTACCCAAGAGCCGGATGGTGACCGGGTACGGCGATCTTCGCGGCGAGAAACTCGCCGTCCCGCCGGCGCTTTCGGCGGTGGCCCAACTGGTCGAGCTCGAGCTGCGCCGCGCCGAACTCGACGGGCCGGACGGCGTCCGCCTGGTTCACCACCGAACCAAGACCGCCTGCCTGCACGCCGTCGTCACCGGGCAGGCGGCAGCTTGCGTGGTGCCCGAATTCCTGCTCGACCAGTTCGCGGCCGCGAGCCCCATCGCGCTCGAAGGAAAATTTCGGACCGCGAGTATCCCGGGCATCCTCTTCGTCGGCCACGCCCGGCTCGGCACGGCGACCCTCGAACGACTGCAGGACACCTTCGTCGGCTGGAACCACTCGGCCGACGGTCGGCGCCTCCTGGCCGGCCTCGGCTGGAGCGGCCTGGTCGCGGTCGGGCCCGATGACTACGACACGGCCGCACTGAGCCCGGCGGCCGAATGACGATGCGCTTCGGGCTGTCGCTGCGCTGGCGGATCGTCCTCGTGCTGTTCGCGCTGCAGCTCGCCCTTTGTGCGGCACTCTTGACCTTCACCCTGCGCCAGCATCTCATCAGCCAGGTCGAGCTCTGGCAGCGCGCCGATCAGCAGTTCGTCACGCTGCTCGGTGATCTCGCCCGGGTGGCACTCCTGACCGACGACTATACCGAGTTGCAGATCTTTGTTGCCCGCACCGAGAGCTCGCGCAAGTTCGCCGACATGCTGCTCTTGGATCTCGCCGGGCGTGTTATGGCCAGCAAACGGCCGAGCATGCTCGGCCAGATCGTCGAGCCGCCCGATATCGGGTCCAGCGGCGGCCATTGGGCGCTCGACGTTACCGCGGGCGGCCACAGGCTCGG
>SLRI01000319.1 GCA_007131045.1 Rhodospirillales bacterium | reverse complement strand
TCGTCCTGGTCGACGTCACCCTCGACGAGCGCGAGGCCGTGGTCATCCCGGAAGAGGCGGTGCTCACCGAGGCCGGCAGGACCGTGGTCTACGTCGCCGCCGACGACCGCGCGGAGCGGCGCGGGGTCGGGCTCGGGCAGCGCATGGTCGGCAAGGTCGAGATCGTGGACGGGCTCGAGCCGGGCGAGCTGGTGGTGACTCGCGGGCTGCAGCGGATGCGCGACGGCATTGCCATCCGCTACGAGTTGCCGGAGACCGACGACGAGGCGCCGGCGGGCGGCCGCGAGCAGGTGGCCGGGCCCGCGGGAGACGTCGGATGACCCTTTCCGAGCTCTGCGTCCGCCGGCCGGTCTTGGCCTCGGTGGTCAGCCTCCTGATCGTCGTCTTCGGCATCGCCGCCGTGCTGCAATTGCCGGTGCGCGAGCTGCCCGACGTCGATCGCGCCGTCGTCTCGGTCACCACCACCTATACCGGTGCTGCACCCGAGATCATCGACACCGACATCACCGAGCTGATCGAGGGCGCCGTGGCCGGTGTCTCGGGGGTTCGCGAGATCACCTCGGAAAGCCGCCGTGGCCGTGGTCGGACGACCATCACCTTCAACGTCGGGCGCGACATCGACGAGGCGGCGAACGACGTCCGTGACGCCGTCGGCCGGGTGTGCAACAACCTGCCGGGCGACGCCGATGAGCCCAGGGTCACCAAGAGCGACGCCGACGCCGATCCGGTGATCCGCATCGGCGTCGTCTCCGACCGGATGACTCCGGCCGAGATCACCGACTATATCGAGCGCTTCCTGGTCGACCGGCTGGCCACCCTCGACGGCGTGGCCAATGTCGAGATCAACGGCCAGCGCCGCTTCGCCATCCGCATCTGGCTCGACCGCCGCGCGATGGCGGCGCGCAACATGACCGTGGCCGATGTCGAAGGGGCACTGCGCCGCAACAACCTCGAGCTGCCGGCGGGCGAGGTGGAATCCCTGACCCGCGAGCTCTCGGTCCGGCTCGACAGCCGGCTGCAGGACGTCGACGCCTTTCGCCGGATCGTCGTCGCGACCGATGAGGGCTACCCGATCCGCCTCGGCGACGTGGCCCGGGTGGAGCTGGGCTCGGAGGACGATTCCACCTTCGTCCGCTCGGACGGACAGGTCGCCGTCGGGCTCAGTGTTCTGCGCCAGTCGCAATCCAACATCATCGAGATCTCGAACGCGGTGAGGGACGAGCTCGCCGCGATCGAGCGAACCTTGCCGGAAGGCATGGAGCTCCTGATCGGCTCCGACGAGGCGATCTTCATCCGGGCCACGATCAAGGAGGTGCTGACCGCGCTCGGTATCGCCATCGTCCTCGTCGTGCTGGTGATCTTCACCTTTCTGATGTCGGCCCGCGCCACCCTGGTGCCGGCGGTGACCATTCCGGTGGCGGTGATCGGTGCCTTCATGCTGATCTTCGCGCTGGGCTTCTCGATCAATGTGCTCACGCTCCTGGCGCTGATCCTGGCGATCGGCCTCGTCGTCGACGATGCCATCGTGATGCTGGAGAATATCCAGCGGCGGATCGACGAGGGGCTGCCGCCGGTCGCAGCCTCGGTCCTGGGTGCAAAACAGGTGACCTTCGCGATCATCGCGACCTCGCTCACCCTGATCGCCGTCTTCGTGCCGCTCTCCTTCATGCCGGGGACCGTCGGCCGGCTGTTCGTCGAGTTCGGCCTGGTGCTGGCGGCCGCCGTCGTGATCTCCACCTTCGTAGCACTGACCGTCTGTCCGGCGTTGTGCTCGCGGGTGCTGAAGGGCCGAGCGCCGGGCGAGAAGCGGCCGATCGAGACGGGGCGGTTCGGCCGTGCCGTCATGAACGGCTACAAGAAGATGCTGGGCGCGGCGCTCGCCGCACCCTTGCCGGTCATCGTCCTGGCCCTGATCCTCGCCGGGACCAGCTTCGGCCTCTACCGTGTGCTGCCGCAGGACTTGGCGCCCGCCGAGGATCGCGGTGTGTTCTTCGTGCCGGTGATCACGCCCCAGGGCAGCACGGTCGCCTACACCGACGAGCAGGTGGCGCTGGTCGAGGCCGCGATCCAGCCGCTACTGGAGAGCGGCGAGGCCGAGCGCATCTTCGCCATCGGCGGCATGGGCAACCGCAGCAATCGCGGCTTCGTCGTCGCCAGGCTGGCCGAATGGGGCGAGCGCGAGCGCAGCCAGGCCGACATCGTCCGCTCGATGATCCCCGGGATCGGCGGCATCCCCGGTGCCCGGGCCTTTCCGGTGAGCCCGGCCGGGCTCGGCCTCAGGGGCTCGGGCTCACCGCTCCGCCTGGTGATCGGCGGCCCCGATTTCGAGAGTGTGAAGGAGTGGGGTGACGCCGTTCTGGAGCGGGCGCAGGAGAACGAGCGGCTGCAGAACCTCGACATCGATTTCGAGGAGAACCAGCCGCAGCTGACGCTCCGGGTCGATCGCGACCGGGCCGATGATCTCGACATTCCGCTCGAGACCATCGCCCAGACCCTGCAGACCCTCTTGGCGTCGCGCGAGGTCACCGAGTTCATCGACCGCGGCCGCGAGTACGCGGTGATCCTGCAGGCGCAGCGCGAGGACCGGCAGAGCCCGACCGACCTCGCCAACATCTTCGTCCGCGGTGGCAACGGCGGCGAGCTGGTGCCCTTGGGCGCGCTGGTGACCGCCGAGGAAGGGGCAACCGCACCCGAGCTTCGCCGCTTCGACCGGCTGCCGGCGGTGACCATCACGGCGTCGCTGGAGGAGGGCTACGACCTGGGTGCCGCCATCCGCTTCATGGAGGAGATCGCGCTCGAGACCCTGCCGGACGAGGCCCGGGTGAGCTTCGCCGGCCAGAGCCGCGAGTTCCAGGACGCCTCGGGCGGCATGTTCCTCACCTTCGGCTTGGCGCTGGTGATCGTCTTTCTGGTGCTGGCGGCCCAGTTCGAGAGCTGGGTGCATCCGCTGATCATCATGCTGTCGGTGCCGCTCGCGGTGGCGGGCGCCCTGTTCTCGCTCTGGTTCACCGGCGGCGGGCTCAACGTCTACAGCCAGATCGGCATCGTGCTGTTGATCGGGCTGATGGCCAAGAACGGCATCCTGATCGTCGAGTTCGCCAACCAGCTGCGCGATCAGGGCTA
>SLRI01000553.1 GCA_007131045.1 Rhodospirillales bacterium | reverse complement strand
CGCCTCGATCAGCCGCACGAAACTGGCCACAGCCGAGGAATCGACGCCTGAGACGCGGCCGAAATCGAGCACCAAAAAGCGCAAGGGCCGGCCTCGATGCGCCGCCAATTCTGTCGTGATCTCGCCCAGGAGACGATGCACCGTGCCGAAGAACAGATAGCCCTGCAGCCGAACGACGTGGATCGCCTCGCTGTCGCGAGTGAGGTGCGCGCGCTCGGCGGGCGGCCGCACCACGTTGCTGCCGTAGGCCCGCCCGCTGCCTTGTGCCCGAACCGCGCCGACCTTGGCGTAGCTCACGGCAAAGAGTGCCAGGCCCGCACCGATGCCGATGGCGATGTCCTCGACGAAGCCGAGACCGACGAGGGCGAGAAAGACCAGGGCGAGCACCGCCCGGTCGGTGGCAAAGAAGCGCGGCCAGCGGTCGAAGACCAGTTCGGCTGCGATGTCGAGCGCCAGATAGACCAGGACGAGGCCGATCAGCAGCTTCGGCACGAAGGCCAGGAGACGGCCGCCGAAGAACAGCGTGGCGCCGCACATCGCCGCGCTGATCAGCCCGACCGGCCGGCGGCTGGCCACCTCGAGGGTGCTGGCGCTCAACAGCAGCGTGATCATGGCGACCAGCGAGACCACGGCGAGTTGGGCAGCAGGGCCAGGACCAGGCCCCAATCGACCAGCGGCAGCAGGCGCGGCAACAAAAGTGGCGACCAGCCCTGGCCCTGCTCCAGAGGTGCCAGGACGAAGCCGGCCTCGAGCAGGCCGGCGCCCGTGTTGCCGGTGAGCCAAGCCACGAGCCAGAAGAGACCGAGCCCGAAGAGCAGCACCAGCGGCACGTTGGCGAAATGTCGGCGGCGGCGTTGCAGGACGATCAGGCACACGGCGAGGGCCGCCCCCGGGAGCCAGCGAAGCAGGCTCTCCGGCTCGACCAGGAGCAGGCTGGTCTCCAGGGTCAGCGGCCCGCCGGTCATCGTGGCCATGCCGCCCCGGGCCAGGAGGAAGGCGATATAGGCCAAAAAAGCCGCCGATCACCGGATAGGGGATGGGCCCAGCGCTTTGCCGTTGTTCGTGACGGCCCGAGCGATTAACGATTGTGGGCGTGGCAACGATACGGGAACGCGGCATGGGCAGGCTCACGACACATGTGCTGGACACGGTCGCCGGCCGTCCGGCGGGCGAGTTGCGGCTGGCGCTCTATCGGCTCGACGGTGCCGATCGCATTCTGCTGGTCGAGACTTCGACCAACGCCGACGGCCGGGTCGATGAACCGCTGCTCGAGGGCGAGGCGATGACCCGCGGCGCTTACGAGCTGGTCTTCCAGGTCGGCCACTATTTCCGCGTGAAGGGCACCGACCTCGGCAACCCGCCGTTTCTCGACGAGGTACCGATCCGCTTCGGCATCGAGGATGCGACCAGCCACTACCACGTCCCGCTCCTGGTCTCGCCGTTCGCCTATTCGACCTACCGGGGCAGCTGATGCGCCGCCGTGTGCGCTTTCTTCTGGGCCATGAGCCTATCGAGCTCGAAGCTGTCGATCCGACGCTGACCGTTCTCGAATGGCTCCGGCGTCACGCGCATCGGCGCGGCACCAAGGAGGGGTGCGCCGAGGGCGATTGCGGCGCCTGCAGCGTCATCGTCGCCGAGCCGGACGACGAGGCCGATAACCGGCGGCTGCGCTATCGGGCGGTCAATGCCTGCATCCGGTTCGTGGCAACGCTCGACGGCTGCCAACTCCTCACGGTCGAGGATCTGAAGGCCCCGGACGGCGCGCTGCATCCGGCGCAGGCGGCGATGGTCGAGCAACACGGCTCACAGTGCGGCTTCTGCACCCCGGGTTTCGTCATGACCATGGCCGCCCTCTATCACCAGGAGCCGGGTCCACCGAGCCGCCAGCGCATCGACGACGCGTTGGCCGGCAATCTCTGCCGCTGCACCGGCTACGGGCCGATCATCGAGGCCGCCCGGAAGATGCACGCCACCCCGGGTGCCACGACTCACCTGACCGAACGTGAAGCCGAGGTCGCGGCCCGGCTCGAGGCGTGGCGCGACGGGGCGACGTTTTCGGTGGGTGAAGCGGGTCGCAGCTTCATCAGCCCGGGCTCGCTCGACCAGCTCCTGCAGCTCGCCGCACAATATCCGGAGGCCACCATCCTCGCCGGTGCGACCGACGTGGGCTTGTGGGTCACCAAGCAGCACCGGGTGCTCGATCCGGTCATCTGGATCGGCAGGGTGCCCGAGCTCTCGACCATCGACGAGACCGAGGATGCGATTCGCATCGGTGCCGGCGTCACTTATGCTAGCGCCTTCGAGCGCCTTGCAACGCTCTGGCCGACCGTGGGCGAGCTCAACCGGCGGCTCGGCGCCGAGCAGATCCGCCATGCCGGCACGATCGGCGGCAACATCGCCAACGGCTCGCCGATCGGCGACAGCCCGCCCTGGCTGATCGCCGCCGGTGCCACGCTGCACTTGGCCGGGATCGACGGTCGGCGGTCGATGCCGCTCGAGGACTTCTTCATCGCCTATGGCCGGCAGGACCGCCGGCCGGGCGAGATCGTCGAGGCCGTGACCGTGCCCAAGCCCGAGACCCACTCCACGCTGCACTGCTACAAGATCGCCAAGCGTTTCGATCAGGATATCTCGGCGGTCTGTGCCGGGATCCGGCTGCGCTTCGACGGCGAGCGGATCAGCGATGCGCGAATCGCCTTTGGCGGCATGGCGGCGACGCCCAAACGGGCGGAGCGTGCCGAAGCGGCGCTCACCGGTGCACCCTTCGAGGAGGCCGCGTTCCGCCGGGCGATGGCGGCCCTGGCCGAGGATTTCCGGCCGATCAGCGACATGCGGGCCTCGGCGGCGTATCGCCTGAAGGTGGCGCAGAATTTGCTTTTGAAGGCTCATGTCGAGCGCAGCACGGCCTCTGAGCTACGCCTCGCCGGCCGACGGGAGCCCGCGCATGCCTGACCGGCTGGCAGTGCACCGGCCGTTGGCGCACGACAGTGCGGCCAAGCACGTCGCCGGCGAGGCCGTCTATATCGACGACATCCCGGAGCCGGCCCGCTGTCTCGAGGTCTACATCAAGTGGGCCGAGCGGGCGCATGCGAGGCTCGTGGCGCTCGATCTCGATGCCGTGCGCGG
>SLRI01000601.1 GCA_007131045.1 Rhodospirillales bacterium | reverse complement strand
GGCTTCAGCTTGCCCTCCTTGGCGCGGCTGGCGAGGTCCTTCATCTCGGCGGAGATGGTGGCCAGGCCCTTCTGGTCGGCCTTCCTGATGATCGGGGTGATCAGGCCGCCCTCGATGGCGACGGCGACCGAGACGTCGATGTCCTCGAGCTGGTAGAGCTTGTCGCCACCCCAGGTGGCGTTGACCGTCGGCTTCTGGCGGATGGCGATGGCCGTGGCCTTGATGATCAGGTCGTTGACCGAAAGCTTGTAGGTCGCCCCCTTGCGCTCGTTCAGGTCCTTTCGGAGCTTCAGGAGCGCGTCGAGCTCGCAGTCGACCGTCAGGTAGAAATGCGGGACCTGCTGCTTGGATTCGGTGAGGCGGCGGGCGATGACCTTGCGCATGCTGGAGAGGCTGATCTCCTTGTGCGGGGCATCGGGGGCGCCTGCAGCGGCTGCCGGGGTGGGGGCTGCGGCGGGCTTTTCGGCCGGCTTCTCGGCGGCCTTGGGGGCGGCCTTGCCCACACCCTTTTCGAGCGCGGCTTCGATGTCGGCCTTGACGATCCGGCCCCTCGGGCCGCTGCCGGAAAGTGCGGCGAGGTCGAGGCCGGCTTTTTCGGCCATCCGCTTGGCCAAGGGACTCACGAAGATGCGGCCGCCCTTGCCGTCGCCGCTTTTCGCTGCGGGTGCGGCTTCGGCCTTGGCCGGCTCTTTTTTGCCGGCGGGCGCCGTCTTTTCCGGTTCGGGCTCGGGCGCAGCGGCACCATTGCCACCACCCTTGGTGTCGACCTCGGCAAGGGCGCTTTCGTCCTCGCCCTCCTCGAGCAGCAGGCCGATCACGTCGTTGACGGCGACCCCCTCGGTCCCGGCGGGGACAATGATCTTGCCGAGTTTGCCCTCGTCGACGGCCTCGACCTCCATCGTTGCCTTGTCGGTCTCGATTTCGGCGATGACGTCGCCGGGGGCGACAGCGTCGCCTTCCTTTTTCATCCAGGTCGCGAGGTTGCCCTCGGTCATGGTCGGCGACAAGGCCGGCATCAGGATCTTGATCGGCATGACTGTCCTCCCCGGCGTTTTCTAGCTCTTGTAGCAGACGGCCTTGGCCGCCTCGATGACGTCCTTGGCCTGCGGCAGCGCCAGCTTTTCGAGATTGGCGGCATAGGGCATCGGCACGTCCTTGCCGGTGACACGGATCACCGGGGCGTCGAGATGGTCGAAAGCCTCCTCCATCATGATGGCGGCCAGTTCCGAGCCGATGCCGGATTGCGGCCAGCCTTCCTCGACGGAGACCAGGCGGTTGGTCTTCATCACGGACTTGATGATGGTGGCCTTGTCGAGCGGGCGGATGGTCCGCAGGTCGATGACCTCGGCCGAGATGCCTTCTTCGGCCAGCGCCTCGGCAGCCTCGAGCGCGCGGCTCATCATCAACGAGAACGAGGTGATGGTGACGTCGGTGCCGGGGCGTACGATCTTGGCCTTGCCGATCGGCAGGACGAAATCGTCGAGCTTGGGCACCTCGAAGGTTTGGCCGTAGAGCACTTCGTTCTCGAGGAAGATGACGGGGTTCGGGTCGCGGATCGCGGCTTTCAGAAGGCCCTTGGCGTCGGCGGCGCTATAGGGGCAGATGACCTTCAGGCCCGGGCAGTGGCTGTACCAGGAGCTGTATTCCTGGCTATGCTGGGCGGCGACCCGGGCGGCCGCACCGTTGGGGCCGCGAAAGACGATCGGGCTGCCCATCTCGCCGCCGGCCATGTAGAGGGTCTTGGCGGCCGAGTTGATGATGTGGTCCATCGCCTGCATGGCGAAGTTCCAGGTCATGAACTCGACGATCGGCCGGAGCCCCGCCATGGCCGCACCGACGCCGAGGCCGGCGAAGCCGTGCTCGGTGATCGGCGTGTCGATCACCCGCTTGGGGCCGAACTCGTCGAGCAGGCCCTGGCTGATCTTGTAGGCACCCTGGTACTCGGCGACCTCCTCGCCCATCAGGAAAACGTCCTTGGACCGCCGCATCTCCTCGGCCATGGCATCGCGCAAGGCTTCGCGGACGGTCTGCTTGACCATCTCGGTGCCTTCCGGGATTTCGGGCTCCTCGGGCTGGATGGCGTCCATTGGCAGGGCCGTTTCGGGCAGGTCGTGCTTTTTGGCTTGCGGCTCGGCCTTGGGCTTCTCTTCCGCGGCGTCGCTCTTCTCGGCGGTCTTGCCGCCGCCCGAGTAGTTTTCGAGGGCCGACGCGTCCTCGCCGTCTTCGAGCAGGAGCGCGATGGGTGTGTTGACAGCAACCCCCTCGCTGCCTTCCTCGATGAGGATCTTGCCGAGCTTGCCCTCGTCGACGGCTTCCACTTCCATGGTTGCCTTGTCGGTCTCGATCTCGGCGATGACGTCGCCGGCGGCGACATCGTCGCCTTCCTGCTTCAGCCAGCGGGCCAAGTTGCCCTCGGTCATGGTCGGCGAGAGCGCCGGCATCAGGATTTCGGTTGGCATCGGTAGGGCCTTCCCCGATCAAACGTTCATTGTTGTCGCGCGAGCGCTCAGACGGTGGCGACTTCGGCCTCGAGCAGGATATCGGTCCAGAGTTCCGAGGGATCGGGCTCGGGGCTGTCCTGGGCGAACCGGGCGGCCTCGTTGACGATGTCGCGGACCTCCTTGTCCATCGCCTTCAAGGCGTCGGCGTCGCTGACCTCGGCTTCCAAAATTTTCGCCCGAAGATTTTCGATCGGGTCGCGCTGCTCGCGGTATTCCTGCAGCTCTTCCTTCTTGCGGTACTTGGCCGGGTCCGACATCGAGTGGCCGCGATAGCGGTAGGTCATTGCCTCCAGGATGAAAGGTCCCTTGCCGCTGCGCACGTACTCGGCGACTTCCTTGGCCTTTTCGTGGACCGCGGTGACGTCCATGCCGTCGACCTGCTCGCCCGGGATGCCGTAGGCGGAGCCGCGCTCGCAGAGCTTGGTGCCGGCGGAAGCGCGCTCTTGCGAGGTGCCCATGCCGTAGCGGTTGTTCTCGATGACGTAGACCACCGGCAGCTTCCACAAGGCCGCCATGTTGAAGCTCTCGTAGACCTGGCCCTGGTTGACCGCCCCGTCGCCGAGATAGGTCGTGCAGATGCCGCCGTCCTCCCGGTATTTGTGAGCGAAGGCTATGCCGGTGCCGAGCGGCACCTGGGCCCCGACGATGCCGTGCCCGCCGTAGAACTTCTTGTCCTTGGCGAACATGTGCATCGAGCCGCCCTTGCCCTTGGAATAGCCGGTTATCCGGCCGGTGAGCTCGGCCATGACCTTGCGCGGCTCCATGCCGGTGACCAGCATGTGGCCGTGGTCGCGATAGGCGGTGATCACCGAATCCTTGTCGGTGAGCGCGTGCTGGATGCCGACGGCGACCGCTTCCTGACCGATATAGAGGTGGCAAAAGCCGCCGATCAGCCCCATCCCATAGAGCTGGCCGGCTTTCTCCTCGAAGCGGCGGATGAGGAGCATTTCGCGGAAGAAGTCGAGCCACTGGTCGGTGGCGGCCGCTGCAGCCTTCTTGCTGGTCCGGCCGGCCGGCTTTTTGGTGCCGGTTTTGGTCGCATTCATGAGCAGGCTGCCCTCCCGTTGAGGTTCTTGGTCCCTTGTGTCCACCCGACTATAGCCGAGATCGACGACGGTGCCAGCCGGTCGCGGCGCATGTGTGTCATGCAAGGTCGGCGAGCTGTGGTCGAGTGCCAGGGGCGCGGTGTCTACTCGGCGGCTCCCGGTGCCGGTTCTGGATCGAGGATGACGACCTCGTTCTCGTGGATGAAGCCGAGTTCGTAGAGGGTTTCCTCCAAGAGGTCGACCGCGATCCCGTCGTCGCCGAGCGCCCCCACCCGTTCTTCGAGCCATCGTCGTTCGGCGCGAATCTCCTTCAGCTCCAGTCGTTTAACCTCCAACTCGTGGTTGCGGTCGACCCAGGCGAAGAGGCCGCGCGCACCGTGGATAGAATGGTAGGCGAAGTAGCCGAGTGCCAGCACCAGGATGACGCCCAGCCAATGCCGGCCGGCCTCGCGTTTGAGGCGGTAGAGGCGATAGCCGAGCGCGTCCAAGGTCGTGGGCTCCGTTGCGGCTCAAAAGGTCTCGAGGCCGGGATAAACGGCGGCGGGGCCGAGTTGTTCCTCGATCCGCAAGAGCTGGTTGTATTTGGCGAGGCGGTCGGAGCGCGAGAGCGAGCCGGTCTTGATCTGGCCGCAGGAGGTGGCGACAGCGAGGTCGGCGATGGTCGCATCTTCGGTTTCGCCCGAGCGGTGCGACATCACCGAGCGGTAGCGGTTGGCTGTCGCGAGGCGGACGGCGTCGAGGGTTTCGGTGAGTGAGCCGATCTGGTTGACCTTGACGAGGATGGCGTTGGCGACGCCCTTCTCGATTCCTTCGCGGAGGATCGCGGGGTTGGTGACGAAGAGGTCGTCGCCGACGATCTGGACGGTTTTGCCGAGCCGGTCGGTCATGTGCTTCCAGCCTTCCCAGTCGGCTTCGGCGAGGCCATCCTCGATCGAGCGAATGGGGAACTTGTTGCACAACTTTTCGTAGAAATCGACCATGCCGCCGGCATCCAGCTTCTTGCCTTCGCCGGCCATGTCGTAGGCGCCGTCCCGATAGAACTCGCTGGCAGCCGGGTCGAGGGCGAAGACGATGTCGCTGCCGACCTCGTAGCCGGCGGCCGTCACGGCCTTCTCGAGAAAGCCGAGGGCGGCTTCAGCCGAGGGCAGGTCGGGGGCGAAGCCGCCTTCGTCGCCGACATTGGTGTTGTGGCCGGCGTCCTTCAGGCCCTTCTTCAGCGCGTGGAAGATCTCGGTGCCCATCCGTAGCGCCTCGGCGAAGGTCGGGGCCCCCACCGGCATGATCATGAATTCCTGGATGTCGATCGGATTGTCGGCGTGGGCGCCGCCGTTGATGACGTTCATCATCGGCACCGGCAGGACACGGGCGCCCGGGCCACCCAGGTAGCGGAAGAGGGGGAGGCCGGCGTTTTCGGCTGCGGCCTTGGCGAGGGCCAGGCTGACGCCGAGGATCGCGTTCGCACCCAGCCGGCCCTTGTTGTCGGTGCCGTCGAGCTCGAGCATGGCGTGGTCGATGGCGGCTTGCTCGGTGGCGTCGCGGCCGAGAATGGCGTCGGTAATTTCGCCGTTCACGGCATCGACCGCCTTGGTCACCGATTTGCCGAGATAGCGGTTCTTGTCGCCGTCGCGGAGCTCGAGCGCTTCGCGCGAGCCGGTGGAGGCCCCGGACGGCACCGCGGCGCGCCCCATGGCACCCGAGGCGAGGGTGACGTCGACCTCGATCGTGGGGTTGCCTCGGCTGTCGAGGATTTGCCGGGCGTGCACGCCGACGATGTCGCTATCCCGCATGATGTCTCCTCCCGCTTGTGGATGTTCGAAAGGCGCTTTGGTCGGTTCGCGCATGCCCGCGCTCCGCTACTGGACGGCCAGGGGGCGGGTCTTGGCGAGCTGGTCGAAGGCCATAAGATCGTCGAGCAGGCGGCCGACCTCGCCCAGCGGCACCATGTTGGGGCCGTCGCTCATCGCGTTATCGGGGTCGTCGTGGGTCTCGATGAACACGGCGGCCACGCCGATGGCGACGGCAGCGCGGGCGAGCAGCGGCACGTACTGGCGCTGGCCACCACTCTTACCGCCGAGGCCGCCCGGCTGTTGCACCGAATGGGTGGCGTCGAAGACCACCGGCCAGCCGGTGGCGGCGAGCTGCGGCAGGGCCCGCATGTCGGAGACCAGGGTGTTGTAGCCGAACGACGCGCCGCGCTCGGTGACGAGCACACGCTTCGCCCCGAATTCCTCGAGCTTGGCCGTCACGTTCGCCATGTCCCAGGGGGCCAGGAACTGGCCCTTCTTGACGTTGACCACGGCACCTGTCGCGGCAGCGGCGCGCAACAGATCGGTCTGCCGGCAGAGGAAGGCCGGGATCTGCAGGATGTCGACGACCTCGGCCACCGGCGCGCACTGGCCGCTCTCGTGGATGTCGCTGAGGACGGGGCAGCCGAAGCGCTCTCTGATCTCGCCGAGGATGCGCAAACCCTCCTCGAGGCCGACGCCCCTGGCACTGTCGGCGCTGGTGCGGTTGGCCTTGTCGAACGAGCTCTTGAAGACGAAGGGCAGGCCGCGCTCGCGCGTCAGCGCCACGAGCCGCTCGGCCATCATCAGCGCGTGGGCGCGGCTTTCGATCGCGCAAGGTCCGGCGATCAGGACCAGCGGGCGGTCTTGTGCGAAGCGTACATCGCCGACCTCGACGTCGTGGTGCATCGGCTATCGTCCTCAGACCAGCATGGACTGCGCCCGCGCGGCGCGGACGAAATCGGCGAACAGCGGGTGCGGGCGCATCGGCTGCGAGCGGAGCTCGGGGTGGAACTGCACGCCGACGAACCAGGGGTGGTCCGGCAGCTCGACGATCTCCGGCAGGCGGCCGTCGGGCGACATGCCGGAGAAGCGCAGGCCCGCGGCCTCCAGCCGTTCCTTGTAGTCGCTGTTGACCTCGTAGCGGTGGCGGTGCCGCTCGCTGATCGAGGCGGTGCCATAGATGTCGCGCACCAGGCTGCCTTCGGCCAGATCGCATGGATAGGCGCCGAGGCGCATGGTGCCGCCCATGTCGTCGGTCGGCGCCCGCCGTTCGATGTCGCCCTCGCGCTGCCATTCGGTCATCAGGCCGACGACCGGATCGGCCGCCTCGCCGAACTCGGTGGAGTTGGCGCCGTTGATGCCGGCGAGGTTGCGCGCGGCCTCGATGCAGGCGAGCTGCATGCCGAAGCAGATGCCGAAGAACGGCAGGCCGCGGGTGCGGGCATAGGTGACGGCGGCAATCTTGCCCTCGGCCCCGCGTTCGCCGAAGCCGCCCGGGACGAGGACGGCGTTGACCCCCTGCAGCCGGTCGGAGGCGTCGACCGCGATGAAGTGGTCGGCGTCGATCCAGTCGAGCTCGACCTGGACGTTGTTGGCGATACCGCCGTGGGTCAGCGCCTCGTTCAGGCTCTTGTACGCGTCCTTGTGCTCGGTGTACTTGCCGACGATGGCGACCTTGACGGTGCCTTCCGGGCGCTTGACACGATTGACGATCTCGTACCAGGCGGAGAGGTCGGGCTCGGCCCCTTCCGCCAAGCCCAGCGCCTCGATCAGCCGATTGTCGAGCCCTTCGGCATGATAGCTGATCGGGACCTCGTAGATGGTCGTGGCGTCGTAGGCCGGAATGACGGCGTCGACGCGCACCGAGCACTGCAGGGCGATCTTGCGCCGGGCCTCCGTGGTCAGCTCGAGCTCGGAGCGGCAGAGCAGGATGTCCGGTTGGATGCCGATCGCCCTCAGCTCGCGCACCGAATGCTGGGTCGGCTTGGTCTTCAGCTCGCCGGCACTCTTGATGAACGGCACCAGGGTGACGTGGAGAAAGGCGACCTCGCCTCTCGGCAGCTCGTTGGCGAGCTGGCGGATGGCCTCGAGGAACGGCAAACCCTCGATGTCGCCGACCGTGCCGCCGATCTCGCACAAGACGATGTCGGCATCGGCGACGTCGCGCTGGATCACCTCCTTGATCGTGTCGGTGACGTGCGGCACCACCTGTACGGTGCCGCCGAGAAAGTCACCGTGGCGCTCGCGGGTCAGCACGGTCCAGTAGATGCGGCCGGCGGAGACGCTGTCGGAAGCGCGCGCCGGCACCCCGGTGAAACGCTCGTAATGGCCGAGATCGAGATCGGTTTCCGCCCCATCCTCGGTGACGAACACCTCGCCGTGCTGGTAGGGCGACATCGTGCCCGGATCGACGTTGAGATAGGGGTCGAGCTTGCGCAACCGCACCTTGTAGCCGCGCAGTTGCAGGAGTGAGCCGAGGGCTGCCGCGGCAAGTCCCTTGCCGAGCGAGGAAACGACACCGCCGGTGATGAAAACGAAACGTGGCATCACGTCGAACTATCCATGCTCGCGGCGGCGAGGGCAAGCCGGAATGCCGGTCGCGCGGCATGCGGCACGCCGAGCGTGGCCGGCGTGCCCGAACGCGCGCCGCGGTGGACCGGCGGGGCTAGTCGGCGAGCGGTGCTTGCGGCACGGCTGGCGCCTCCGGTGCGGCAGGCGCCTGCAGCGGCATGGTGTCGAACGGGTTCGGTCCGTCGAGGATCGAGGTGGGGGCGCGGCTGCCGCTCGACAGGATCGCCAGCAGGAGGCTCATCGACATGAAGGCGACGGCCAGGATGGCGGTCGTCCGGGTCAACAGATTGGCGGTGCCGCGGCCGCTCATCATGCCGCCCATGGTGGTGCCGCCGAGGCCACCCAGCGCCCCGCCTTCGCTGCGCTGCAGGAGCACTACGCCGACCAGGGCGAGGGCGATGAGGAGATGAACGACGAGAAGGATAGTCTGCATGTAGGTTATCTCGGGTTTCGAGGGGTGCGATTCAAGCGCCGCCGCCGGCCGTGTAGATGCTCCAGAACCCGTCCGCATCGAGGCTCGCCCCGCCGACCAGCGCTCCGTCGACGGCTTCGAGCGACATGATGTCGGCGGCGTTCTCCGCCTTGACCGAGCCGCCGTAGAGCAGCGCCACCTCGGCTCCGCCAGTCAGGCGCTCGGCCATCAGGCCGCGCAGGCGGGAGTGGGTTTCGCTGATTTCGTCGAGGCTCGGCGTCCGTCCGGTGCCGATTGCCCAGACCGGCTCATAAGCGACGACCAGATTCTCCGGCGTAGCACCTTCGGGTAGACCGTGGTCGAGCTGGCGGGTGAGTACCAGGTCGCGCTCGCCGGCCAAGTATTCCGCCTCGGTTTCGCCGATGCAGAGCACGACCAACAGACCCTGGGCCAGGGCAGCCTCGGCCTTGGCCTTAATCAGGGCGTCGTCCTCGCCGAGTCCGTGCCGCCGCTCGGAATGACCGACCAGCACTGCCGTCGCCCCGGCATCGGCCAGCATGGCGGCGCTGATCGAGCCCGTATAGGCGCCGCTTTCGGCCTGGTGACAATCCTGGCCGCCGACGAGGATCCGGCTGGCGCTCAAGCGTTGCGCCACCGGGCCTATCAGGGTCGCGGGCGGGAACACACCGAGCGTGCCGCTGGGATGGGCAGCACGCGCCGCGAGCCTGCCGACCAGTGCCAGTCCGTCGGCCTTCAGCCCGTTCATTTTCCAATTGCCGAGCACCACCGGCCGTGCCAGAGGCATCGCAAACCTCGTTTCGATGTCATGGATCGCGGCGCCTTAGCATATCGATCCATCCCTGTCCAAGGTGACGGGCGGCTGCCTGCCGGCGCGGTTGGCGATTGCGGTCGCGTGCCGCAGACCATAGGTAGAGATGTGGCGCGTGGGCGCAGCGGCCCGCGTCCGGTTCACGATCCGTTTCCCCGATAAAGGGCCCGATATGCTCGATGCCATGCGCAAGCGCGCCAGTAGCTGGTTGGTCCGCGCTCTCCTCTTGGTGCTGATCGCCAGCTTCGCCGTCTGGGGCATCGGCGATCTCTTCATGGGCCGGCAGGACATCCAGATCGCCGCCACGGTGGGTGATGTCGAGGTGCCGCTCAGGGAGGTCGACCGGGCCTTCGAGAACGATCGCCAGGCGCTGCAGGAGCAGTTCGGCACCACCATCACCCGTGAGCAGGCGGCTCAGATGGGGCTCTTGAACCGGGCGCTGCAGAGCGTGGTCGCGCGCGCCATGGTCGATCTGCACCGCCGGGAGATGGGCCTCGGAATCTCCGACGCCGAAGTCGCTTCCGCCATCCGCCAGGACCCGTTCTTCCAGTCGGCCGGCAGCTTCGATCGCTTCCGCTTCGAGAGCTTCCTCCGCTCGGCCGGCCTGAGCGAGGCGCAATTCGTCGAATCGATGCGCCGCGACATCGGCCGCAACCGGGTCCTCGACACGTTTTCCGGCTTGGCCGAGGCCCCTGCCCCATTGATCGAACGGCTGGGTGCTCACAGAGGCGAGCGTCGTGCGGCGACGGTATTGGTGGTGCCGCGCGCCGACATCAGGGTGGGCGAGCCCGACGAGGCGGCCCTGCGCGCGCTGCTCGACGAGGAGGCCGAGCGCTTCACCGCCCCCGAGCTGCGCGACGTGAGCCTGGTGACGATCTCGGCCGATGATATCGTCGACGAGATCCAGATCGACGAGGCCCGGCTGCGCAGCGAGTACCAAGCGCGGCGCGACTTCTACACCCGGGACGAGCGGCGCCGGGTCGGCCAGCTGCTCTCCAACGATCGGGAAGTCATCGAGCAGGCCCGTGACGCCCTCGACGAGGGTGCCGTTTTCGCCGACCTCGCGACCGCGATGGCCGATCAGGGTCTCGGCTATTCGACCCTGGGACCGACCACGGCAGCGGACCTGCCGCCAGACTTCGCCGACGCGATCTTCGCGCTCGACGTGGGCGAGGTCAGCGAGCCTGTCGAGAGCCTGTTCGGCTGGCATCTCTTCAGGGTGATCGAGATCGAGCCCGAAGACACTCAGCCGTTCGAGGAGGTCCGTGACGACATCCACCGCGACCTCGTCCTCGATCTCGCGATCGATCAGCTGCCGCAGTTGGCGGCCGGGCTCGACGACGGCATTGCGGCCGGCGACAGCCTCGAAGAGGCGGCGGCGGCTGTCGGGCTCGAGGTGACGCGGCTCGAGGCCATCGATGCCCAGGGTCGAGGGCCCGATGGCCAGCTGCTGCGCGAGACCCCATCATCCGATATCCTCGCCGACATTTTCGCCGCTCCGGTGGGTGAGACTTCGCTGCTGGAGGAGACGATCGGCGGCGAGTTCTACATCTTTCGGGTCAATAGTGTGCAAGAGCCGGCGGTGCAGCCGTTGGAGGCGGTGCGGGACGAGGTGGCGGAGCTCTGGCGGATGCGCGAGCAGGACCGGCTGGCGGCCGAGCGGGCCGAGCGGATCATGGCCGATCTCCGGGCCGGGCGGACGCTCGAGGCGATCGCGGCGCAGCTCGGGGGCGAGGCCGTCTTGCGCTCGACCGAGCCCGTGACCCGGAGTGCCAGCGGTGAGGAGGTCGGGCTTACGCCGGAGGCCGTGGCCGCGATGTTCCGCACACGCGAGGGCGAGCTCGCGCGGGAGCCGGTGCCGACCGTCGAGGGCAAGGCGATACTGCGCACCGATCGCGTCGCCGCACCGGACGCGAGCGAAATCGCGACAGTCGCGGACCAGGTGCGGAGCTCCGTGCGCAACGATCTCTTGACGCAGTACGAGAGTGCATTGCGTGATCGCTATCCCGTCCAGGTCAACAACGAGGCGATTGCGACGCTGTTTCCCGCCCAGAGCTTCTGAGCTGGCCGGAGCGCGTGCGCCTCAGCGTGGCGCCGGAAGGGGGGGACCGGGCCATTCGGTGAGCAGCAGGCGCTGCAAGCTGGCGAGGCGGGACTGCGCCGTCGAGAGCTCGGCGTCGAGATCCTTGATCCGCTCCAGGGCCGCCTGAAGCTCGGTCTCGCTGACCGTCGCCGCGGTGTTGGCCGCCTCGACTGTGGGTGCTGTCCGGTTCGTGGTCGCATGGCCTGCCACTGGCGCCGCGTCGACCGATCGCGTGGCCGCTGGCGCGGTGCCGAGTTCGGCCGCGAGGCGGGCCGTGGCCTCGAGCTCGGCCTCGAGGGCGGCGATCCGCTCGTTGGCGGCGCGTAGCGCCGCGGTGCCCGACTGCGTGTCGCCGTCGCCGTTGTCGCGGCGCACAGCTCCGCCGGCCGCGGGCTCGGCGCGCTCCAATTGTTGGGTCACTGCGATCAGCGACTCGTTTTGCGCTTGGAGCGTGGCGATTTCCGCCTCCAGACCTTCGATCGTCTCGCGCCACGTGGTCCGCTCGGTGGTGTGCGCCTCATTCTGCGCAACCAGCGCGTCGTTGGTCGCCTTGGTCAACGTCGCCATGTCCTCGCGCAGCAGGGCGATCTCGGTTCGGGCGGTCTCGAGGGCGGCCAGCGTCGCATCGCGCTCCCGGGCGACCGCTTCGTCGCCCCGGGCCGCGCGCTCGGCGACACGGGTAGCGTCTTCGGCAACTCGGGTGGCGACGTCGGCCGCAGCGTCGGCGGTGGCCAGCGCCGCCTCGAGCTCGGTATTGCGCTCCTGGAGCGCCAGGAGAGCTGCGGCAGTGGCCTCGCCACCGGGTCCGGCGCCAGACTCGGCG
>SLRI01000289.1 GCA_007131045.1 Rhodospirillales bacterium | reverse complement strand
TGGCCATCATCCTGCACCCGCACCCGCAATACGGCGGGACGATGAACAATCGCCTCGTTCATCTGATGTTTCACATGTTCGCGAGGCGCGGCTTCTCGACGCTGCGCTTCAACTTCCGCGGGGTCGGCCGCAGCCAGGGCGTGTTCGATCACGGCCAGGGCGAGCTCCGCGATGCAGCCGCCGCCCTCGACTGGATGCAGACCCACAACCCCAACAGCCCGATCGCCTGGTGCGGCGGCTTCTCGTTCGGGGCTTGGATCGCCATGCAGCTGTTGATGCGACGGCCGGAGATCCAGGGCTTCATCTGCGCCGGCCTGCCCGCCAACATGTACGACTTCACCTTCCTCGCCCCCTGCCCCTCCTCCGGCCTGATCATCCACGGCGAGCGCGACATGGTCACCCCGCCGGATTCGGTCGAGAAGCTGGTGACCAAGCTCAGCCAGCAGCGCGGCATCACCATCGACTTCCACCAGATCGACGGCGCCGACCACGTCTTCAACGACGACCGCGAGGAGTTCGAGGCGATCTGCGAGGCTTATCTGGACAAGCGCCTGAAGCCCACCGCCGAGCCCATGGCGCTGGCCCGCTGAACGCGGTAAGGCAACCCCGCCGGCGGTGATCGATCCCGCCGGCGGTCCCACCTTCGACAGTCGGACGACCATGACGAGCTTTCGCTCCGATCTCCTGCGCACGCTCGACGAGCGCGGCTACATCCACCAGTGCACCGACGCCGAGGCGCTGGACTCGCTGGCGCTCATCCCGAGGGGCGTCACCGGCTATGTCGGGTACGACTGCACGGCCTCCAGCCTGCACGTCGGCCACCTGGTGAGCATCATGATGCTGCGCATTCTGCAGCGGGCCGGCCACCGGCCGATAGCGCTGGTCGGCGGCGGCACCACCAAGGTGGGTGATCCGTCGTTCCGCGACGAGAGCCGGCCGCTGCTCGACGATGCGGCGATCGAGGCGAACAAGTCGGGCATCCGGCGCAACCTCGAAGCGTTCCTGGCGTTCGACAGCGGCGGCGCCGTCCTGGTCGACAACGCCGACTGGCTCGACGAGCTCCGCTACATCCCGTTCCTGCGCGACTTCGGCACGCATTTCACCATCAACCGGATGCTGACCTTCGACAGCGTCAAGCTCCGGCTCGAGCGCGAGCAGCCGCTGACCCTGCTCGAGTTCAACTACATGGTGATGCAGGCCTACGACTTCCTCGAGCTCGGCCGGCGCCACGACTGCCGGCTGCAGATGGGCGGCTCGGACCAGTGGGGCAACATCGTCAACGGCGTCGAGCTCGGCCGCCGCATCGACGGACAGCAGCTCGTCGGCCTGACCACGCCGCTGATCACCACGGCCTCGGGTGCGAAGATGGGCAAGACCGCGGCGGGTGCGGTCTGGCTCGACGCGGAGCGGCTCTCGCCCTTCGACTACTGGCAGTACTGGCGCAACACCGAGGACGCCGATGTCGGCCGCTTCCTCAAGCTGTTCACCGAACTGCCCCTGGACGAGATCGCCAGGCTCGAGGCGCTCGCAGGGGCCGAGATCAACGAGGCCAAGAAGGTCCTGGCCTTCGAGGCCACGAGCCTCGCCCACGGCAGCCCAGCCGCCGAAGCCGCAGCCGCCGCGGCCCGCGCCCAGTTCGAGGGCGAAGGCGAAGCCACGGGCCTGCCCACCGTCGAGCTCGCGGCCCGGGCAGCGGCCGACCTCTCGGTCCTCGAGCTCTTCCAGCTCGCCGGTCTCGCCGCCTCGAATGCGGAGGTCCGGCGACTGATCCGCGGTGGCGGGGCCAGGATCGACGACCAGCGGATCGACGACGAGCAGCTGGTAGTCTCCCGCGACCGGCTGGCGCAGGGAGCCCTCAAGCTGTCGGCTGGCAAGAAGCGCCACGTGCTCGTGAGGGTGGCCTGATCGCTTGACCCCGGGCGCCGAAAAGGGAACCTACTGGGCGCTGTCGGCAACCTTCGATCGAGCGTCATCCTCTTGAGCGAATCCGAACCGACCCTCTCGCCGCCATTGCCGTCGCCGGACATCGAGCCGCGCGAACCCTGGCGGGCGCGCTGGCTGCAGGCGGCGGGGCGCTGCAACGACGGCGATGCCACCAGCCGGCTCGAGGCCCGGCTCGAGGATCCGGCCGACCGGGCCCTGCTCGCCGCCGTCTTCGCCTACAGCCCGTTTCTCGCCGACTGCCTGCTCGCCGAGCCGGGCCTGCTCCTGGCCTATCGCGAGACCGATCCCGAAGGCCTGATCGAGGCCGAGCTCGCCGCCATCGACGACATTCCCCTCGACCGCAACCGCATGCTGCCGGGGCTGAGGCGATCCAAGCGGCGGATCGCCACCATCATCGGCCTCGCCGACCTCGAGGGCCGCTTCAGCCTCGAGCAGGTGACCAGTAGCCTGACCCGGCTCGCCGATCGGGCGACCGAGGCGGTGCTCGCCACCTTCCTGGTCGAGAGCGAGAAGCGCGGCGAGATCGAGATCGCGCACCCCGAAACGCCGACCCGCGACTGCGGCATCTTCGTCGTCGGTATGGGCAAGCTGGGTGCCGGCGAGCTCAACTATTCGAGCGACATCGACCTCATCGTCTTCTTCGATCCCGAGAAGATCCGCTATCGCGGCCGCGAATCGCCGATGGCGCTCGCCGTTCGCGCCGCCCGGGCCATCGTCTACGGCCTCGAGCACAAGAGCCGCGACGGCTACGTCTTTCGCACCGACCTCAGGCTGCGCCCGCACCCGCCGGGGCACCCGCTGGCTCTTTCGGTCGATGCGGCCGAGCTCTACTACGAGCGGCACGGCCAGAACTGGGAGCGCGCCGCCTTCATCAAGGCCCGCAGCATCGCCGGCGATCTCGCCTCGGGCGAAGCCTTTCTGCGCCGCCTCGCCCCCTTCGTCTGGCGCCGCCATCTCGACTATGCGGCGATCCGCGACATCCACTCGATCAAGCGGCAGATCAACGCGCATCGCGGCTTCGGCACCATCGCCTTTCGCGGTCACGACCTCAAGGTCGGCCGCGGCGGCATCCGCGAGATCGAATTCTTCGTCCAGACCCAGCAGCTGATCCTCGGCGGCCGCCACCCCGAGTTGCGCGACCGCCGCACCCTGACGACGCTGCAAAGCCTGGTCTCCGGGCGCTG
>SLRI01000639.1 GCA_007131045.1 Rhodospirillales bacterium | reverse complement strand
GCCGCCTCCTCGATGTCCTTGGGGATGGCGCGAAAGAACTGCATCATCAAGAAGACACCGATCGGCACGGCCACCCGCGGCAGGATCAGGGCGTGGTAGCTGTTGTGCCAGCCGAGATCGGCGAACATGGTGTAGAGGGGGATGAACACCGCCTGTTCCGGCACCATCAAGCCGAGCAGGCAGAGCACCAGCAGCACCCGCTTTCCCGGAAAGTCGAGCCGGGCGAAGGCGTAGCCGGCGGTGGTCGAGACGATGAGGACGGCGAGCGTCATGCCGCCGGCCACGATCAGCGAGTTCAAGAACCAGAGCGGCGTCTGGCCGAAGGCGAACAGGGCCGCGTAGTTCTCGGCGGTGAACGGGATCGGCACCAGCCCGAACCACGTGGTGGCCGTGGTCCGTGCGAGGACCTCGTTCGGCTGGAAGGACAGCGAGACCATCCAGAGCGTGGGCACCAGCCAGATGAAGGCCGGGATCGCCAGCATGATGCAGAGCCAGGCGTAGCCGCGGGGCGTGTCCATCACTCTTTCTCCCGGCCGACGGCGAACTGGATCGCCGAGAACGCCGCCATGATGACGAAGAGGAAGACCGCCATCGCCGAGGCGAGGCCGAGCTCGCTGTCGCGGAACGCGGTCTGGTAGACGTAGCGGACCAGGACTTGCGTGCTGTCGTTGGGCCCGCCCTGGGTCATCAGATGCGCCTGCCCGAAGACCTGAAAGTGCAGGATGATCTGCAGAACGACGACCAGCGTGATGGTCCGCCTGAGCAGCGGCAGGGTCAGATGCCAGAACGCGCTGACCCCGGTGGCGTCGTCGATGGCGGCCGCCTCGTAAATCTCGCGGCTGATGTCCTGCAGCCCGGCCAAAAAGAGGATCATGGCGATGCCGAGCGACCACCAGATGGTGGCGATGACGATCGCCGCCATGGCGAAGCGCTCGTCGGTCAGCCAGTTGATCGGCACGGCCCCCATCGTCGTCGTGATGTTGGCGATCAGCCCCTGCCTCGGCGAGAACATGATCTGCCAGATCAGCGTCACGACCGTGACCGAGAGCACCTGGCTCAAGAAGAAGAGCGTGCGAAAGACCGTCATCGCCCGGGTCTCGCGGTTCATCATCGCCGCCAGCACCAGGGCGGTGATGGTCACGCCGGGAACGGTGAGCGCCACGAACAAGACGGTGTTGCCGACGATCGGCCAGAACCGGCGATCGTACCAGCGCCCCTCCTCGCCCGGATGAAAGCCGGGCAACAGAAAGAGGGTGATGCCGAGGATCGCCAAGGCCAGCGCGGTTACCCGGTCGAGCGAGCCGCGCCGATGAAAGACATAGGCCAGCACCACGGCTGCGATGCCCAGGAGCTGGATCAACGGACGCGCCAGCGGCGCCCAGACGATCCCTTCGCCCCACATGAAGCGGGTATAATTCTCCAGCCCGATGAACTGCTTGGCGCCCGGATTGAAGGCCACCGCCAGGAGGTTCCAGTCGTGCAGGCTGATCCAGATGCCGCGGAAGAACGGGTAGACCAGAAAGAGCGCGTAAACGACGAAGAACGGCACCAGCAGCACCAGCGCCGTCTGCCGCTCGCTGAGCTGCCACTTCTCGCCGGCGACGCTCGCCACGGGCGCAGATTCCGCCACGTCCACCGTCTTCGCCGCCTGCGCTATTCGTGGTGTGATGGCCACGCCGACCTCCCCGCTCGTCCAGCTTATCCGCCGATTTCGTGCTAATCATATTAGCAAACTTTATTAGCACGCTGTCAAGCGCTATCTTCGCCAGCGATGCAGGAAGAAGACACCAGCCGCCGCGGGCGGATCACCATGAAGGACGTGGCACGCGCGGCGGGCGTGTCGCAGACCACCGTGTCGTTCGTCCTCAACGGCGCCGACGAAATGCGCATCGCGGCCGAGACCCGGGCGCGCGTGCTAGAGGTCGCAGCCGAACTCGGCTACCGCCCCCGCTCGGCCGGCCGCCCCCCCGCCCAGGACACCCAGCGGCTGATCGGCGTCATGGTCGACGAGATCGCCACCAGCCCGTTCATGGCCATCTCGATCGACGGCATGCAGGAGCGCGCCTGGTCGGCGGGCGTCATGCTCGAGGTCGCGATGACCGGCGGCGATCGCGCCTACGAGACGGCCACCTTGCGCAAATGGGCGGCCGACCGCCTCGAGGGCGTGATCTACGCCTCGATCCTCACCCGCAAAGCCACGGTCCCCGACGGCCTCGCCCGCCACCGCGCGGTGCTGCTCAACTGCCACGACCCCGCAACCCGCCACCCCGCCATCGTCCCGGCCGAACGCCGCGGCGGCGAGGCCGCGACCCGAGCGCTGATCGAGGCCGGCCACCGGCGCATCGCCTTCGTCTCGGGCGAGCCCTGGATGGAAGCCTCCGAACAGCGCCAGGAAGGCTTCACCCGGGCGATGGCCGAAGCCGGCAGGCCAGTCGACCCCGCCCTCGTGGTCGAGGGCAACTTCATGCCGAGCGGCGGCCGCACCGCCACCCTCGAGCTGATGGCGAGACGCGACCCGCCGGACGCCATTTTCTGCGCCAACGACCTCACCGCACTCGGCGCCTACGAGGCCCTGAAGGAGCTAGGCCTCGGCATCGGCAGCGACGTCGCCGTCATGGGCTACGACGACCAGGAGATCGCCCAACACCTCGAGCCCCCGCTCTCCACCGTCCTCCTCCCGCACCGCGAAATGGGCCAGCTCGCCATCGACAAGCTGCTGGCCCCAGGCCCCCTCGATCCCACCCAAACCCGCCTCGACTGCCCCCTCGTGCTGCGCCGCTCGCACCGCGCCTGACCGACCAGCACACGCGCGGCAGGAAAAGGCAGAGAAGAAATCCGGGAAGGCACGCCTTCCCGGGCCCATCCGGTACTTCGGGCCGGCGACGGATGTAACGTCAGAGCTTCAGGATCGCCCGATCGCCGGTGATCTTGCGGGCATAAACGACCCGCCGGCCGTCCCAAAAATAGCGGAAATGATCGCCCTGCGCCGGCACCCCCACCACGTCGGGATAGAACGCCGCGATGCACTGCCCGGCCCGATGCCGCACGCTCGGATAGACGATCCCGTCCGCCCCCGCGCCCCGCCGCTCCCGCGCGAAAGCCTGCGACGGACCGTAATCATCGGGATCGAGCAGCGCCG
>SLRI01000405.1 GCA_007131045.1 Rhodospirillales bacterium | reverse complement strand
CGCTGCTGCGGCGCAAGGAGCCGCACATCTACGTCGCCAACTGGTTCTACCTCGCCTTCATCATCACCATCGCGATGCTGCACATCGTCAACAACCTGGCGGTGCCGGTGTCGTGGTTCGGCACCAAGAGCTACTCGCTGTTCTCCGGCGTGCAGGACGCCCTGACCCAGTGGTGGTACGGCCACAATGCGGTCGGCTTCTTCCTCACCGCGGGCTTTCTCGGCATGATGTACTACTTCGTGCCGAAACAGGCGAACAGGCCGATCTATTCCTACCGGCTGTCGATCATCCACTTCTGGGCCTTGATCTTCCTCTACATCTGGGCCGGGCCGCACCACCTGCACTACACCGCATTGCCCGATTGGGCGCAGGTGCTGGGGATGACCTTCTCGGTCATGCTCTGGATGCCGTCCTGGGGTGGCATGATCAACGGCCTGATGACCCTCTCGGGCGCCTGGGACAAGCTCAGGACCGACCCCGTGCTCCGCTTCCTCGTGGTCTCGATCGCCTTTTATGGCATGGCGACCTTCGAAGGGCCGCTGATGTCTATCCGCCAGGTCAACGCGCTCTCGCACTATACCGACTGGACCGTCGGCCACGTCCATTCCGGGGCCCTGGGCTGGGTCGCCTTCATCAGCTTCGGTGCCGTCTACTACCTGGTGCCCAAGCTCTGGCGGGCCGAGCGGCTCTATTCACTCCGCCTGGTCGAGTGGCACTTCTGGATCGCGACGCTCGGCATCGTCCTCTACATCACCTCGATGTGGGTCTCGGGCATCATGCAGGGCCTGATGTGGCGCTCCTACGACGGCATGGGCTTCCTCCAGTACTCGTTCATCGAGACGGTGGCGGCGATGCATCCCTACTACGTCATCCGCGCGCTCGGCGGGGTGCTGTTCCTCGCGGGTGCCCTGATCATGGTCTACAACCTGATCCGCACCACCCGGCACGAGGTCCGCGCCGAGGAGCTCCAGGGCTACGCCCCGCCCGCCCGCGCCCAAGCCCAGCCGGCCGAGTAAGGGATATCCGCCATGAGCCTGATGAAGCATCACGCCAAGATCGAGACCCGCGGCATGCTGCTCGCGGTCTTGATCCTGATCACCGTCTCGATCGGCGGCCTCGTCGAGATCGTGCCGCTGTTCAAGATCGAGACCACGATCGAGGACGTCGAAGGGGTCAGGCCCTACTCGCCCCTGGAGCTCGCCGGCCGCAACATCTACATCCGCGAGGGCTGCTACGCCTGCCACAGCCAGATGATCCGGCCGTTCCGCGACGAGATCGAACGCTACGGCCACTTCAGCCTGGCCGCCGAGAGCAAGTACGACCACCCCTTCCAATGGGGCAGCAAGCGCACCGGACCCGACTTGGCGCGGGTCGGCGGCAAGTACTCCGACGACTGGCACGTGGCGCACTTCGTCGATCCGCGCTCCGTGGTCCCGGAGAGCATCATGCCGGGCTATCCCTGGATGCTCGATCGCGATCTCGGCTACCAGGACATCGCCGACCATCTGCGGGCGCTGCGGATCGTCGGCGTGCCTTATGACGACGAGATGATCGAGAACGCCTGGGCCGATCTGCGCGCCCAGGCCGACCCGAACGCCGATCACAGCGGTCTCCTGCAGCGCTACCCCAAGGTGCAGATCGGCGCCCTCGACGGCCAGCCGGACCGGCTGACCGAGATGGATGCGCTCATCGCCTACATGCAGATCCTCGGGCGGATGGTCGATTTCACCGACATCCGCACCGAGGATCTGATGCAGTAGCCGGCGCCGGTCGATGGACGCTCTCGTCGAATGGGCCAGGGCCCTCTGGGGCTTGTGGCTGATGCTGATCTTCCTCGGCATCTGCGCCTATGCCCTCTGGCCCAGTCGCAAGCGCGAGATGGAAGAGCACGCGCGCATTCCGCTCGACGACCCCGCAGACGACTTGGAGCGGGCGGACGAATTGGAGAAGAAGGATGGCCGACAAGATTGAGCGGGACGAGCTCACCGGGGTCAACACGACGGGGCACGAGTGGGACGGGATCAAGGAGCTCGACAACCCGATGCCGCGCTGGTGGCTCTGGGTGTTCTATGCGTCGATCGCCTTCGCCGTCTTGTGGTGGATCCTCTATCCGTCCTGGCCCACCCATCGCGGCCATCTGCCCGGCATCCTGGGCTCGAACGCCAGGGTCGACCTCGAGGTGCGACTCGACCAGGCACGAGCGGCCCAGGCCGTCTTCCTCGAGCGGATCGCCGAGCTCACGCCCCAGGAAATCGACCAGACCCCGGAGCTTCGCGCCTTTGCGGTGCACGGCGGCGAGCGGCACTTCAAGGACAATTGCGCCACCTGCCACGGGCTGGGCGGCGGCGGCCAGCTGCACTACCCGTCCCTGGCCGACGACGCCTGGATCTGGGGCGGCACCTTCGACGAAATCCTCTACACCATCAATCACGGGGTGCGGAACGAGGACGACATCAACGCCCGCTTCTCGATGATGCCGGCCTACCTCGCCGACGGGATCCTGAGCCGCCAAGAAATCAACGAGGTCGCCGAGTACGTGATCTCGCTCAGCGGCCGCGAGCACGATGGCGAGCTCGCCGCGGCCGGCGCCGAGCACTATGAAATCCACTGTGCCGCCTGCCACATGGACGACGGTGGCGGCATGATCGAGCTCGGCGCTCCGGCCCTCAACGACTTCGTCTGGCTCTATGGCGGCGACCGCGACCAGATCCGGCGACAGATCGCCAATCCCCGCCACGGCGTCATGCCGCCCTGGCAGGGCCGGCTGCCGGACGAGGTGATCAAGATGCTCACCGTCTACGTCCACAACCTCGGCGGCGGCCAGTAGCTCCCGAGGCAGGGCCCGGTCGGCGGGCGCTTCAGCGTTCGACCGAACCGGTGGCCGCCGTCGACGCCGCGTTGCCGGTGCTGCGCGGCAGGGTGAAGAGGGCGAGGCAGGCGCTCAGCACCAGGGCGGCGGAGAGGACGAGCGCCCCCTGCCCCAGCCCGTCGATGGCCAGCGCCATCAAGAACGGTGCCGCCGCCTGGGCGATGCGCGAGGGGGCGGCGATCAGGCCCTGCCGGTAGCCGTAGCCCTCGGGACCGAAGAGGGTGAGCGGCAGGGTGCCCTTGGCGATGGTCAGGATGCCGTTGCCGGCGCCGT
>SLRI01000604.1 GCA_007131045.1 Rhodospirillales bacterium | reverse complement strand
TTGGGAACCAGCGACGCCAGATAGGGGGCGCCGAAATTGCCCAAGAAGCGGCGCGCGGGAGCCTTCGGATCGCCGAGGCCGAGAAGGTTGACCGCACCCGTGGCGTCGATCTGCACGCCCGAGAGGAAGAAGGCGTCGAGCCGGCCCTGGGCTGCGCAATCGAAGAGCTCGCGGCCGCCGTCGGTGAACGGGTTGTGCTGCTCCGAGCCCAGGATCGAGACGGTGAGTTCTCGGCCGGCGAGCTCGCGGGCGAGCAGCGATGCTGCGGCGGGAACCGGGGAGGCGGCGCCCACGGCGACGTGGCGCATGCCGCTCAGCAGCCGGGCGATCGCGGCGATCATGACGAGCAGGCGCTCGCGCTCAGGCATCGTCGAGCCAGGCATCGAGGAAGCGGGCGAAGCCTTCGGCCGTGCGGGCGGCCTCGGCGTAGCGGCGCAATGTCGCCCGGTCGGCGGGGTAGCGGCCGCGCAGGCCCACTGGGGCTGCACCGTTCGGGGCCACGGCCGTGGCCTCGATATAGAGCTTCGGGATGGTGCCGGCGGCCCAGACGTCGTCGGCGAGCAGGTCGCGCTCGACGATCTCCTCGACGGTGGCGAACGTGCGCCCGGACGCGTGCGCTGCCAGCATCAGCTCGCGCCGGACGCCGATCCAGAGATTGCCGCTGCTGTCGGCCGTGGCCGCGTGGCAGAGCAGGATGTCGGGACGAATCGCCGGCACGAGCAAGGTGCGGCCGCCGGTGAACGGGTCGTCGCTGAGCTGCCAGTCGGGCCGGAGATCGACCAGATCGGAGCCGATGACGCCGGCCAAGGGCATGTGCGAGACGCCTTTTTCGGCGGCGCCGAGGCCGGCGTGGATGGCCGGGCAGGTGCTCTCGACGATGCGGACGGTGCCGGCTCGCCTGGCGCGCTCGAAGGCCGGGGCGATGCCCTGATCACCGAGCGAGATGGCGGCGGTCTCGATCGAGGCGACGCAGCCGGCGCCGACCAGGAGCTCGGCCTGCAGGCCGAGCTGGGGAAGGCCGGTGAGGTGGAGACCCTGGGCACCTCGGCGGATCAGCTCGCGGATGGTGGCGAGCGAGCAGCCGGAATAGTCCGGTGCCAGCGCAAGATGGGCGCCATCGGGGATTTGCGCTGCCAGGTCGCGGGGTGTGTTCACCTCAAAGCCATGGCCCTAGGGCATGGCGATCAGGGCGGCCACGACGCGGCGTTCCTCGGCCAAGAGCAGGTTGAAGGTGCGGCAGGCCGAGGGCGTCGGCATCGCCTCGACCGAAAGGCCCCAGCTGCTCAGCGTCTGGCGTAGCTCGAAGGAGATCAGCGGCGATTTCGCCCCCATGCCCAAGAGCAGGATCTCGGCCGGTGGCTCGAGCTGGCGCAAAGGCTCGAGGCTGGCTTCGTTGACCTCGTCCGGCGACGCCACCGACCAGGCGGCCACGCCTTCGGGCAAGAGGAGGATGTGGCCCTCGTGCCATGTCCGGCCGATCCGGAAGGCGCCCTGGCGGTAGCCGGTGACCCCCTGGCGGCCGAGGTCGGTCTCGTCGAGACGTTCGAGCGGCTCGGGCATGGCGCTCAGCCGCCGGCCTTGCCGCGCCGCACGGGGCCCGGGCCCTCGATCGCGGGGGTAGTCTCGGCCGTGACCTCGGGCGTGGCGTCGGGCTTGGCCCCGACGGGGCGCAGGTTGAGCTGCAGGAGGATGGGCGTTGCGATGTAGACGGTCGAATAGGTGCCGACCACGACCCCCCAGATCAGCGCGAAGGTGAAGCCCTTGATCACCTCGCCGCCGAAGAAATAGAGCGAGAAGAGGGCCAGCAGCGTCGTCGTCGAGGTCATGATGGTGCGAGCCAGCGTCTCGTTGAGGCTGGTGTCGAGCAGATCGGAGATCACCATCGTCCGATAGCGTCTGAGGTTCTCGCGCACCCGATCGAAGATGACGACGGTGTCGTTCAAGGAGTAGCCGACGATGGTCAGCACCGCCGCCACGGTCGTCAGATTCACCTCGAGTCCAGTGACCGCGAAGAGGCCGAGGGTCAGGGTGACGTCGTGGACGAGGGCGATGATGGCCCCGACGCCGTATTGCCACTCGAAGCGGAACCAGATGTAGATCAAGACGGCGACCAGGGCCAAGGAGATCGCCATGATGCCGGCCCACAGCAATTCCTCGCTCACCTTGGGCCCGACGAACTCCGTTCTTCGATACGAGATCTCGTCGCCGTAGAGCTCGCCCAGGGCATTCTGGACGATGATCACCGCCTGCTCCTGCTCCTCCGCCTCGCCAGCCTGTCGGCCAATTCGGATCAAGACGTCGGTCTCGGCGCCGAATTCCTGGATGCCGATCTCGCCGAGGCCGAGCTGGTTGAGGTTGGTGCGCATGGTGGCGAGGTCGGCCGGGCCCGGGGTGCGGACCTCCATCAGGATGCCGCCCTGAAAGTCGATGCCGAAGTTCAGCCCCGGGTAGAAGAGGGCGCCGATCGAGCCCAGCATCAACAAGGCCGAGACCGCCATGGCGATGAACCGCGCACGCATGAAGCGGATCTTGGTGTCATCGGGGACGAGGCGGAACTTCATGGGCGGATCCCGGTTTCGGTCAGAGCGGCAGGGTGGCGGGTCGGGTGCGGCGATACCAGGCGAGCACCGAGAGCCGGGTGACGAGGGTGGCGGTGAAGAGCGAGGTGAGGATGCCGATCGCCAGTGTCACGGCGAAGCCCTTGACCGGTCCCGAGCCGAACTCGAACAGCAGCAGTGCGGCGATCAGGGTCGTGACGTTGGCATCGATGATGGTCCGCATGGCCTGACTGAACCCGACCTCGATCGCGGCCAAGGGTGTTCGTCCGGATCGCATTTCCTCGCGTATTCTCTCGAAGATCAAGACATTCGCATCCACTGCCATCCCGATGGTCAACACGATGCCGGCGATGCCGGGCAGGGTGAGCGTCGCCTGCAGCAGCGAGAGGGCGGCCAGGATAAGGACGAGATTGCTGAACAGCGCGATATCGGCGATCAGGCCGAAGCGGCCGTAGTAGAGCGCCATGAAGACGCCGACGAGGACGATGCCGATCAGGCTCGCGGTCTGCCCCGCAGCTACCGAATCGGCACCGAGGTCGGGGCCGACGCTGCGTTCCTCGAGGATGGTCAAGGGTGCGGGGAGCGCACCGGCACGCAGCAGGATGGCGAGCTGGTTGGCACTTTCGGTCGTAAACGTGCCGGAGATGATGCCCGAGCCGCCGAGAATGGGCTCGCGGATCCGGGGTGCCGAGATCACCTCGTTGTCGAGCACGATGGCGAACAGCCGGCCGGTGTGCTGCTGCGTCAGGGTGGCGAAGCGCCTGGCGCCCGCGTTGTCGAAGCGGAAGCTGACGACCGGCTGGTTGTCCTGGTAGGTGGGTTGCGAATCGACCAGGTTCTCGCCGGAGAGCTCGGCCCGGCGCTGGACGACCCAGCCCGGCACGCCGTCTTCGGGATCGGCCGAGGGCACCAGCATGGTGCCGGGCGGCAGCTGGCCGGCCTCGGCATCCGAGAGGCTCGCATCCATGTCGACCATGTGGAAGGTCAGGCGTGCGGTGCGGCCGAGCAGCTCCTTGATGTTGGAGGGATCGCGCTCGCCCGGGACCTGGACCAGGATGCGGTCGTCGCCCTGGCGCTGGATGGTCGGCTCGCGGGTGCCGAGCTCGTCGATGCGGCGGCGGACCACCTCGAGCGACTGGTTGACCGCGGAGCGCACGCGCTCGGCCCGGCCCTCCTCGGAGAAGCCGATGGCGAGGCGACCGTCGCCCCGATCCTCGATCGTGAACTCGCGGCCGCCGCCGATGCCGAACATGTCGGTCGGCATCACCGGGTTCATCTCGTCGAGCTGCGCCCGGGCGAGCGGCGCCTGGGCCGGATCGGTCAGCGTGAAGCGGACCATGCCGTCCTGCACGCCGAGGCCGCGATAGCCGATCCGCTCGCGCCTGAGCGCCAGGCGCACCTCGGAAACGAGGTCCTCGAGGCGCTCCTCGATCACGGTGTCCACGCCCACCTCGAGCAGCAGGTGCGAGCCGCCCTGCAGGTCGAGGCCGAGATTGATCTGGCTCTTCGGCAGCCAGTCGGGCCACGCCTCGACCGTATCGCGCGCGAAGAGGTTGGGCATGGCGGCGATGATGGCGCCCACCAGGACCACGACCACGAGCCAGATCTTCCAGGGCTGGAGCGCCTTCATCGCGCCGTTTCTCCGAGGTGGGGGCGGGGGATCGGCAAACGCGGGCTCACTTCTTGAACAGCTTGCCCATGAAGCCGCCGCCGGCGTTGGTGTTGGCGGCACCGGTGCCGGCCGCGGGTGCGGCGGTGCCGGGCTTGGGCTTGCTGACGACGTCGGCGATGGTCGAGCGCTGCACCTGGACGTTCACGTCCTTGGCGATCTCGACATTGACGGTGTTGTCCTCGACCTTGGTGATCTTGCCGAAGATGCCGCCCGAGGTCAGCACCTGGTCACCCCGCTTGAGGCTCTCGACCAGGGCGCGATGCTCCTTGACCTTGCGCTGCTGCGGGCGGATCAGCAGGAAGTAGAAGACCGCGAAGATCAGGATCAAGGGCAGGAGCGAGATGAAAAAATCGCCGCCGCCCGGGGACGCCGCCTGGGCGTAGGCCGGTGAGATGAGCATTCTTGTCCTCGAGGATGAGACGCTGCAGACTGCGTCGCGTTCTATAATGCCGAAGTCGAGTTGGCAAACCCGGAACTGGCCCAAAACTGGCGAAGTGCCGACGGCAACCAGTGCCGCTTGCGGCCATGGTCGGCCTGTCCGATTTGCCCTCGAGATTCGCTCAACAGGAGATGGGATCATGGCGCTCACGCGCAAGGACGAAGCCCGCGCTCTCGATGCCGAGGAGCACGGTTTGGTGGAAAAATCGCACCATCCGGAGGTGCAGGAGCTCTCCGACAGCGAGTTGAACGATCTCTTGAAGCTGATTCGCGAGCGGAGGGATCGGGCGCAGCGGCTGGCGCGGCAGCGGCGGCGCGAGATGCGCGGCAAGGCGGCACCGCGCGGGGCCACGCCGGCCGCAGCCGATCAGGGCTCGAAGCTCAAGCTCGAGGTGCTGGCGACGGCGGTGCGGCGGCTGAACAGCGAGCGCGACCGGCGCCAGCGGCAAGGCGCGCGCGAGGATCTGCAGGCGAATGCCGAGCGGGCGCTGACCATGCGCCGGGCCGCGGCCGCCAAGCGCCACCACCCGATCGGCCGCACCGCGAGCCGGGGCATGGCGTCCAATCCGAGCTCGAAGCGGGAGCAGATCACCGATCCGCGCGAGGTCGGCCGGGTCTCGCAGTCGATCAAGAGGTCGCAAGCCAAGCGCGACAAGTAGGCGGCGGCCGCTCCTTTCCGTTACCCAGCCAGCAAAAGAGCTTCGATTCGCATGGCCGATCTCGACCAGACCGCCCTTCTCGTCCGCATCGCCGAGGCGCTCGAGCGGCGGTGCCCGCCGCCGGCCCCGACCCTCGGGCTGGGCGAGGCCCGGGCCTATGTCTTCGATGCCAGGAGCCGCGCGCTCCGCCCCGTAGCCCGGGTGTCGCGGATCGATTTCGAGCTGTTGTGCGGGATCGACCACGTGGCCGCCATCCTGCTCGACAACACCCGGCGCTTCGCCCGTGGCCTCGCCGCCAACAACGCGCTGCTCTGGGGGGCCCGCGGCATGGGCAAGTCGAGCCTGGTCAAGGCGGTGCACGGGCTGGTCGAGGCCGAGGGGCTGCCGTTGATTTTGGTCGAGATCCACCGCGAGGACATCGAGCATCTGCCGCAGCTCCTCCTGGCCCTGGCGGCGGTGGACGAGCGGTTCCTGTTGTTCTGCGACGATCTCTCGTTCGATGCCGGCGAGAGCAGCTACAAGTCCTTGAAGGCGGTGCTCGAGGGCGGGCTCGAGGGGCGGCCGTCGAACGTCCTCTTCTATGCGACCTCCAACCGCCGGCACCTGATGCCGCGGCAGATGATCGAGAACGAGCGGAGCACCGCCATTCATCCGGGCGAATCGGTCGAGGAGAAGGTCTCGCTCTCCGACCGCTTCGGCCTCTGGCTCGGGTTCCACGCCTGCAACCAGGAGACTTATCTCGCAATGGTTGAGCGCTACGCCAGCCATTTCGAGCTGGAGGTCGCCCCAGCGGCGCTGAAGCATCAGGCGCTGGAGTGGGCCACCACGCGCGGCAGCCGCTCGGGCCGGGTGGCCTGGCAGTTCATCCAGGACCTCGCGGGGCGGTTGGGACGACGCCTGGATGGTTGATTCTCGAAAACGGTCGCCTCCGACGTTATTAACTCTTGGTTGTATTCGCCTATCCGCGTAAATCGGTGTCGAGGATCATCGGAAAGTGAGACGGATGGCTCGAACCCGGTCTTGTTTCGCCCCCATGGCCATCGTTGCGGCGCTGGCGCTCTGGTCGCTGCCGTGGTCGACGGCGGCCTCCGACGATTTCGAGAAGGGCCCGCCGCCGCCGGAATTCCCGATGGTGGAGGAGGGCCCGATCGAGGCCGTGCCCGAGCCCAATCCGCGCCGCCCCGTCGACGTCGCGGCCGAGCCCGAAGCCGCAGGCGCGGTCGCGGCGAACTTCGACGAGGAGGCGGCGCTGCCCGAGATGCTCCGCGCGGAACCGGCGGATCTGGACGATCTGGACGATCTCACCGACCTGATCGAGGCGCTCCGGGCGCGGATGCAGGCGAGCCGGACGCAGGGTGAATTGCCGCTCGGCACGTTGGCGCGCGACCTGGAGCAGGCGCGGCTCGATGTCGAGCGGCTCGCCGAGCTGTTGCTGCGCCAGGAGATCGCCGAGCTGCAGCAGCGGGCGGTCCAGGCGCGGACCGAGGAGCAGATGGGCTGGCTCGCGCAGACCCTGGAGAGTGCCGAGCAGCAGCTGGCCCGCCTGCTCCGCGAGCGCGACGCCATGGAGCGGTTGGCAGCCGAGAGTGCGGCCCGGGTGGACGACTTGGCGGCGAGCCTGATCGAGGCGGACGACGAGCGCCGCCGTCTCGAGGAGTCGCTGGAGACCACCCAGGCCGGCGCCGAGGAGACCCGGCGGGCGCTCGCGGCGGCGAGCCGGCGGATCCACGACATCAACCAGGAGATGGCGAGCATCGAGGCGGCCGGTCGGTCCCGGCTCCAGGCCTACGAGCAGCAGGTGGCGGTGGCGGAGGCGCAGCTGCGCGATCTCGAGGACGAGCTCGAGGCGCAGCAGCGGGCCGCCGATGCCTTGCTGGCGGCGCGTGAGGCCGAAATCGTGAGGCTCGCCGCGCGGCAGTCCCAGGCCCGCGAGGTGCTGGTCCGCGCCCTGGCCGAGTTCGACGAGGTGACCGCGGCGCGCGACGAGGCGGCCGAGCGGGAGCTGGTGCAGCAGGCACAGGAGGCGAGCCGGGCCCGCGAGACGGTCCTGGTGGACATGGGCTTTCGCCGGGACGCCCAGGGCAATCTCTTGCCGCCCGAGAGGGCCGTGGCCGAGGGCGAGGTCGATTTCGCCGCGATCGAACCTGCTGCCGGCCCCTCCTGCCTCGCCGAGGCGGCGCGCGTCGAGCGGCCTTATCTAGACGACGAGGCGGCGGCCGACTGGAACCACTATCTGCTCGGCACGGTGCATTTCGCCGATGCCGCGGCGCGTCCGGACGACAACGACCTGGCACCCGTCGTCGCCTGCCTCGCCGAGCTCGGCAACAATGCCGCGTTCTACTTTCGGGTGATCGGCCACACCGATTCGCGCGGTCCCCAATCCTTGAACCAGCGGCTGTCGCTGGAGCGGGCCAAGGTGGTGCGTGATCTGGTGGCGGCGAAGGTGGCGGTGCAGCCCTGGCGGCTCCTGGCCCAGGGCCGCGGCCCCGACTATCCGATCGCCGACAACGACACCGCCGAGGGGCAGGCGATCAACCGCAGGGTCGAGATCTTCGCGATCCAGACGCGGCTTTGAGCGGTGTGGCTTGGTGCCCCTGGCCGGACTCGAACCAGCACGGGCTGCCGGCAACAGTAGGCCCGATGGTAGCAGCGCTACGCCCGTGACGGTATAGGCATAGTCGAGCAAAGTTGCCCAGCTGAAAGGCTGAAATCCCGTACATTCGAGCACCATCGCGCCCAAGTCCGGATGTGCTGCGGCAAAGTCCTTCGCAACTTTGATGACCCTCGCCCCGATGATAGCCGAACGGGCCGTATCGGGGACGACGCCCGCCATGAGCGAGATTATGCCGCCTTTGCCCGGCTTGTCACCGGTGCGTGAGCTTTCCCCCGCCCCAGGGTTCCTCGAGACATCCCAGACGGCTTATTTGGAGCCGACGGAGGTGGCGAGATGGATGACGTCGAGCGCGGCGGAGCCGCGGGCGCGGAGACCTCGACTATCGGAGCGGTCGCGGCTTCGGGCCGGGAGCGGCGCATGACGGCGGGGCGCAAGCGTGACGCGGTGCTGCGGGTGCTGCGCGGCGAGCCATTGGAGATATTGTCGCGCGAGCTGGCGGTGACGGCGTCGGATGTGAGCCGCTGGCAGGACGCCTTTCTCGATGCCGGGGCGGCAGCCTGAAGTCGCGGGTACGGGACGATCGGGACGCGACGATCGACCGGCTACGGACCAAGGTCGGCGAGCTGACGATGGATGCCGAGCTGCTCCCTGCCGAGATCGAGCGGCTGGAGGCTGGTGCCCACCCCATGGCAGCAGGCTGCCTTGGGGGCCCCGGGCCGGCGGCGCCCCTTTTGCGGCGCGGAGGTCGAGGCCCACCCCACGCAGCTCGCTGCGTGGGGACCCCGGAAGCGATGAGCACCGTCATCTCGATCTCCACGCGCCGCCGCCACGGTGTCGCCCGGATCTGCCGCGTCTGGGGCGTCGCCCGGGCGTGGGTCTACCGCCGCCGCTGTGCAGCGCAGGCGGCACAGGCACCACGGCGCCGGCCGGGGCCGAAGGGGCCGATGCCCGACGCGGCGCTGGTCGAGGCCATCCGGCGCGTGCTCATCGACAGCCCCTTTCATGGCGAGGGCTATCGCAAGGTCCCTCCGCGGCCTGCTGGCCGCGTTCCCTTCGGGAATCGGATCGATCGTCTCCTGACGATCGATGGCTGCTGCTACGACAGCGCCGGCCTGCGTACGTCGAAGGAGCGGGTGCGCTGCTCGGTCTGAGCGGGCCCAAATGGTCTGGCCATCATCCTGGCTCGTCGATAGACTGCTTTTGCTGCCGCCGTCGTGCGGCTGCGCGGCGGCGACGGCGTGGACCCGAAGGGAAAGGACCAAGCCATGACGCCCACGATGCTGCTTGCGGCTGCCGGATCTTGCCTGCTCCTCGCCGCCACGGGCGCGGCAAACGCGGCCGACGTGACCGCGGAAGAGCTGATGCAGCGCCTCGAGGGGGTGGCGCCGCCGGCGGTGCTCGAGAACTCGACGCTCATGCACATCACGGAAGGTGGCGAGATGCAGACGGTGCGGGAGGGTACCAACCAGTGGACCTGCATGTATCCCGGCACCGACCCGATGTGCGTCGACGAGGCGGGACTCGGCTGGGTTCAGGCCTATGCGACCCAGGGCGAGCCGCCGGAGGTCCCCGGCTTTGCCTACATGCTGCTCGGCGACGAGGGCGCGAGCAACATCGACCCCTATGCCGAGGGGCCGACCGAGGACAACGAGTGGGTGCAGACCGGTCCGCATGTGATGATCTTCGGCGCGCCGGAGATGTTCGCCTCCTATCCTGTCGAGCCCGATCCGTCGGTGCCATACGTCATGTGGCGCGACACGCCCTACGCGCACCTGATGATCCCGACCGAGTGACGGCCGGGCGGGTCGGCCCGCCCGGCCTCGTCCGAGCGCCCAGCCTGGCGCGGTCGCACGCCAAGGAAATCGCGCAGCGTCCTGAGCACCGGATCGGATCGACCGCCTGCTGACGGTCGATGGTCGACCTCTTCTGCGACAGCTTCGAGGAGGTGCCGCGGCGCATCCTGCTCGACATCGACGACACCCTGGACCGAGTGCACGGCGGTCAGCAACTGTCGCTGTTCCATGCCCATCCACGACAGCCGCTGCTTCTTGCCGATGCACATCTGCGAGACCACGACCGGCAAGCCGGTGGCGGTGATTCTCCGCCCTGGCAAGACCCCCGACGGTGCCGAGGTGGCCCGCGTGCTGCTCGACCGCACAGCAGCGCTCGCCGAGGACACAGCCGTCCGCCGCGCCGAGGAGGACGCCGACAAGGTCCGCAACTTCCACGACTTTCGCTACGCCGCCAAGAGTTGGAAAGACAAAGAACGCCGCGTCATCGCCCGCATCGAGGCGATCCGACAAGACAGCTACACGCGCTTTGTCGTCACCAACCTCTCCGGCACGCCCCGCTGGCTCTACGAGTCGCGCTGCACCGAGGCATTGCTCGCCTGTCCCTTCCTCATCCTGGCGATCGCCTTCGGCGCGTTCTTGGGCCAGAGCCTGGAGAACGCGATGATTGCCATCGGCATCGCCGCCACGCCGATCTTCATCCGCCTGACGCGCGGTCAGACATTGGCCGTCAAGACCGAGGACTATGTCGAGGGCGCGCGTGCGGTCGGTGCCTCGCATCCGCGCATCCTCTGGCGTTACATCCTGCCCAACGTGCTGCCGCCGATCATGGTCCAGGCGACGCTGACCATCGCCCTTGCGATCATCGCGGAGGCCAGCCTGGCCTTTCTTGGGCTCGGCTTGCAACCGCCCGCGCCGTCCTGGGGCAGCATGCTGGACACCGCCCGGCAGTTCCTGAGCCAAGCCCCGTGGATGGCGCTGGTTCCGGGCCTTGCCATTTTCCTTACGGTGTTCGGCTTCAATCTCCTGGGCGACGGTCTGCGCGATGCGCTCGACCCGCGCGATGCCTGACGCCCTGCAACTCCACGAAAGGACCAGCCACCATGCGTGATTTCCAGTGTCTCGGGCGCTCGCTCGCTCACGGCCGGCACGGCATGGCCTGTACCTCGCACGCGCAGGCGACGCTGGTGGCGGTCGACATTCTCCACCAGGGCGGCAACGCCGTCGATGCCGCGGTCGCGGCGTGCGCCGTGCAGTGCGTGGTCGAGCCGGGCTCGACGGGCATCGGCGGCGACTGCTTCGCCATCATCGCCAAGCAGAACGGCGAGGTGGCGGCCTATAACGGCTCCGGCCGGGCGCCCCCGCGGCGCTCACCGCCGAGCAGCTGCTGGCCCAGGGCGAGCCAAGCATCGAGGATACGAGTCCGCACGCGGTGACCGTGCCGGGCGCCATCGAGGCCTGGGAGCGGCTGGTCGGTGAGCACGGGCGCCTCGGCCTCGACCGGGTACTGGCGCCCGCCATCGACCTCGCCGAGCACGGCTATGTCGTCTTCGAGCGCACTGCCGCCGATTGGCAGGCGGCCGAGGCCGGGCGACGAGGTGCTGATCCCGGCACACACCTACATGGCCTCGGCGACGTCGGTGCTGGCGGTGGGCGCCATCCCGGTCATCGTCGATGTCGACGCGAGCATCACGCTCGACCCGCAGGCGCTCGAGGACGCCATCGGCCCGCGCACGCGGGCGGTGGTGCCGGTGCACATGTGGGGTGCGGCTTGCAACATGGACGCCATCATGGCGATCGCCCGGCGTCGCGGCCTTTTGGTCGTCGAGGACGCCTGCCAGGGCGTCGGCGGTGCCTTCGAGGGCCGCAGCTTCGGCAGTATCGGCGATGCCGGTGCCTTCAGCTTCAACTACTTCAAGAACATGACCTGTGGCGAGAGTGGCGGGGTCGCGACCTCGGACGACGCCGTGGCCGAGCGCGTGCGCTGCGCCATCGACCCCCTGCCATTGCTACTGGCAGGGGCGGAACGACGGCCTGAAGGCGTTTGCCGATTTGGCGCCTGGCGTCGTCGCCGGCCGGACCGGCCGGCACACCTATACCGAATGGGATCAGGTGCTGATGCGCGAGGGTGCCGGCCACCCGGCGATGAACCCCTATCTGATGCCCGCTAACGCCGGCTGCTGGATGGACTACAGCCGCGACATGTGCAGCCGCTCCCTCGACATCCTCGAGCGGACGGTGATGATCGCCATGCACCCGCTGCACGACGACGCGCAGATCGCCGACATCATCCACAACATCGACGCGGCCGCTCGAGTCGCACTCGGTGATGCCGAGCTCGAGGACGCGGAGCTGCGCGAGGTCGGTCCCGTCGATCTCGAGAAGTTCGACTCGGCCGGCCGCTAG
>SLRI01000196.1 GCA_007131045.1 Rhodospirillales bacterium | reverse complement strand
CTTCCCGCGGGTAGAGCGGGGTGTGATCGACCGTGCCGCGGCTCTGCACCTCGTCCTTGATCAGGATGTTCTTCTTGTCCAGGAACAGGATGCGGAAATGCTCGGCCGGCTCGTGGGTCATCGCCAGCTGCAGGTAGTCGATCAGGACGGTCCAGGAGCCGATCACCGGGCGGTCGATGATCTGCTCCTTCAAGGCCCGCTGCATCATCGTGTGGACCGCCCTGAGCAGGACGGCGGTAAACTTCAGGTCCTCCTCGCCACCGCGCACGAGTTCCTCGATGTCACGGAACCGCTCGGCATCGGCAGCCAGCACCCCGCCGATCCCGCCGAACCGTTCGAGCAGGCGCTTGGCCACCGGCTTGGTGTCGCGGCGCCAGACAGAAAAGAAAAGCAGAAGCTCGAGCAGCTCGTAGTCGGCCAGGGCATCCGGCCCGCCTTCCATGAACCGGTTGCGCAGCCGCTCGCGATGGCCGTGATAATGCTTGTCACCCCATTTGCCACCACCGTCGGGCTGCTTCGGATCGTAGCTCGCCGGGGCTTCGGCGAGGCCGTGGGTAGGCCTGCCGTCGAGCAGTGCCAGGAGAGTCTCGAGATGGGTCCGGGTGGGAAACCGCCAGGCCTGATCGAAGCGCGACCAGACGCCGCCGGCGCGCTTGAGGTGCTGCTTGTGGCGGAAGGTGTCGCCGGCGATGTGGAAAGGCTGCGGCGAATCCGGGTGTTCCTCGAGGGTGAGCGTAAAGCGTTGCAGGTCGAGGGCCAGCGCCTTGATGTCCGTCACCGCCGCATGCTCCCGCCCGCGCTCTATCAACCCATCGGAATTTCCTCGAAGATAGTTATCGCGTACTGGTTGAGTTCGCAACGACAAGCGACCACCCCCACGCCGGCCGCGACGGCAGCCGCGAAGGCTCGGGCATAGGCCGGATCGATATCGGCGGCGATGGTCACGGCGGCGACATCGGCGCGCTGGCAGACGAAGAGCAGAAAAGCGGGCGTGCCGCTTTGGGCGAGAGCGGCGAGCAGGGCCAGATGCCGCGTCCCTCGGGCTGTCACCGCATCCGGAAAGGCGGCAACGATGCCTCGGCGCCAGGTGATGTTCTTGACCTCGAGATAGCCGCGCCGCCCGGCCGCGTCGGCAAGCGCGAAATCGAGCCTGGTGCCGGGACCGAGCCGCGGCTCCCTGGCCTCGATCCGCCAGGCGGCGAGCGACGGCAAGAGCCCGGCCTCGAGCGCGTCGCGGGCCAGCCGGTTGGCGTTCGCGGTGTTCGCCCCGACCAGCCCGTCTTCGGCCTCGATCAGCTCGCCCCGATGGCGGAGCTTGCGCTTCGGATCGTCGCTCGCCGAGAGCCAGAGCCGCGCACCGGGCACGGCCAGTCCCGGCAGCCGGCCCGGATCGGCGATATGCGCGGTGACCCTGCTGCCGCCTTCGACGTCGCAATCGGCGAGAAAGCGCTTGTAGCGCTGCACCAGCGTGGCGGATTGGAGCGGGACGGGAAGCTGCAAGGAAGCTATATCCGAGAGGCTGAGCAACGGGAGGCGGCAGGCACGATGACGATCGCGAACGAGACGAAGCGGGTGACGGCTGCCCTCCTGATCATCGGCAACGAGATCCTGTCCGGCCGCACGGTCGACGCCAACCTGCCCTATCTGGCAGCTTTTCTCGGCAAGATCGGGATCCGGCTGATGGAGGTCCGGGTGGTCCCGGACATCGAGGCCGAGATCGTCGATGCGGTCAACACCTTGCGCCACAAGATGGACTACGTCTTCACCACGGGCGGAATCGGCCCGACCCACGACGACATCACCGCCGCTGCCGTCGCCAAGGCGTTCGAGCGCGAGCTGATCCGCCACCCCGAGGCCGAGCGCCGGCTGATCGCGTTCTACCCGCCCGAGCGCCGCACCGAAGCCCGGATGAAGATGGCCGAGACCCCTGAAGGGGCCGAGCTGATCGACAATCCGGTCAGCGTGGCACCCGGCTTCATCGTCGAGAACGTCCACGTCATGGCGGGCGTGCCGAAGATCATGCAGGCGATGCTCGACATGCTGAAGCCGCGGCTGATCGGCGGCGCGGTAGTGCAGTCGCGCACCCTCGTGGTCTTCGCCGGCGAAGGCGACATGGCGGCGGCCCTGGGCCAGATCCAGGGCCGCTTCGCCGAGCTCGACATCGGCAGCTACCCGTTCTTCCGGATGGACAAGCCCGGCACCAGCATCGTCATTCGCGGCGACGATATGGCCCGCATCGATGCCGCCTTCGCCGAGCTCGAGGCCTACTGCGCGTCCAAGGGCGTCGAGACCCGCGAGGAGCTTTCCCTGGCCTGAGCACGACTCCCCGACCTGCTTTGGGCCGACCTGCCGCGAACACGGTTGTCGTTGGTGGCGGGGTCCGGTGCGGTGGGCTCCAGTTCGGCCACCAGCGGCAGATGGTCGGAGGCGAGCCGCGTCAACCGGCTCTCGACCCGCCTTGCCCGATTGTCGTGGTCGGTCGATTGCAACCCGCGAACGGCGATCCGATCGAGCCGGAGCAGCGGCAGCCGAGCCGGAAACGTCGCCGGCGAATGCAGGAAGTGGATCGTGCGGTCGAGCGCCTTCAAGGCCAGGCGCCGGTGCCACCACTCGTTGAGGTCGCCCAACAGCACCGCCGGCCCCGGCGCGCCGTCGTCGATCAGATGCTTGATCTCGCGCAGCTGGGTCGAGCGAATGCGGTGATCGCGCACCTCGAGATGGGTGACGATCACGCGGAGCGGCCCGAGCTTGGGGGCATCGAGCACGGCATCGATCAGGCCGCGGGTCTGGCTGCCCGGCCGCTGGAAGATCCGGCGATGGACGTCGAGCACCGGATAGCGGGTCAACAGCGCATTGCCGTAGCCGCCCTTGCCCTCGAGCAGCAAGGGCCCCTCGACCAGGTTGAGTCCGAGCTTGCCGGCCAGATGCCGGGCCTGGTCGACCTTGCTCCTGCTCTGCCGGCCCTCGACCTCCTGCAGGCCCACGATGTCGGCCTCGAGGCTCTTGATCACCTCGGCGATCCGCTCCGGCTTGCGCCGCCGGTCGAGGCCGACACAGCCGTGAATGTTGTAGGTCGCCACCCGCATCACCGCTGCCTCGGCCGCCACAAGCGCTCGGCGACCACCCAAAGGGCGATCAAGGCGAGGCCCGCCCCGAGCGAGAGCCG
>SLRI01000222.1 GCA_007131045.1 Rhodospirillales bacterium | reverse complement strand
CTGCTTTTTCGTCACTCGTCGCGGCGCTCGGCCGATGGTTTCGGCGGCATCGACGGCGATGGGGGGTGATCGTAGGTTCGCGCGCAGGGCGGTTGATCGGCGGCGGGGTGACGACGGCATGAGTGAGACGACGCGCGGCTTTCCATTGAGTGAATTCGAGCGGCGAACAGCCGCCTTGCAGGATGGCTTGGCGCGGGCCGGGCTCGGCGCCCTGCTGCTCACGACCGAGGCGGATGTGAGCTATGTGACCGGGTTTGCGACACGGTTCTGGGAGAGCCCGACGCGGCCCTGGTTTTTGGCCCTGCCGCTGGCCGGGGAGCCGGTGGCGGTGATCCCGGCGATCGGGGCGGCCTGCATGGCGCGGAGCGGGGTCCGCGAGATCAGGACCTGGCCGTCGCCGGATCTCGTCGATGACGGGGTCGGGCTCCTGGCGCAGACGCTGCTCGAGGTGGTGCCGGCGGGTGGGCGGATCGGGCTGCCGATGGGGCCGGAGACCCATTTGCGGATGCCGCTCGCGGATTTCGAGCGACTGCGCACGGCGGTGGCGCCGCTGACCTTCAGGGACGCGACAGCGGTCGTTCGGCGGGTGCGGGAGGTGAAGTCGGCAGCCGAGGTCGCGAAGATCCGGGCGGCCTGTCGCGTGGCCGATCGAGCCTTCGTCCGCCTGCCCGAGATCGCCGGCCCGGGTGTGCCGCTCGATGTGGTGTTTCGCGGGTTTCAGATCGCTTGTCTGGACGCCGGGGCGGATCGGGTGGCCTATCTCGCGGGTGCGGCCGGGCCCGGCGGATACGCCGACGTCATCTCGCCCGCGACCACCGAGCCCTTGGCTCCGGGTGACGTGCTGATGCTCGATACGGGGGTGGTTCGGGACGGCTATTTTTGTGATTTCGATCGGAATGTGGCGATCGGGAAGCCCGGCGATGCGGTCCGCCGGGCGCACGCGCTGCTCCATGCGGCGGTCGAGGCCGGGCTCGAGGCTCTGCTGCCGGGGATGACGGCCGAAGCGCTGCATCGGGCGATGGCGGGCGCGATCGAGGCCCGAGGCGGCATCGCTGCACCCGGGCGGTTCGGTCACGGGCTGGGCCTGCAACTGACCGAGTGGCCGTCCTTGATGCCGGGCGACGGGACGGTGCTTCGCGAGGGAATGGTCTTGACGCTCGAGCCCGCCGTGATGCTCGGCCCCGACCGGCTCATGGTGGCGGAGGAGAACATCGTGGTCCAGGCGGACGGGGCCGAGCTGTTGTCGACGCGAGCCCCGCCGGAGCTGCCGGTGATCTGAGAGCCGGCCCGGGAGTTCAGGCGAGCGTGCCCTCCGGCAGGGCCGTGCTGGCGTCGGCGATGGCGCCGGCCGTGGTGAGCCAGACCCGGTCTTTGGCCGTCGTGATGTGCGCCAGGGCACGCCGGAGGTGGCGCAGCCGGTAGGGCTGGCCCATGATATAGGGGTGAAGGGCGATGCCCATCACCAGCGGCTGGCCCTGGGATTGCTCCAGCATCTCGTCGAAATTGTCGATGATCATGGCGGCGAAGTCGGCAGCCGAGGTCCGCCTGGCGACGATCGCCGGGATGTCGTTGAGCTCTTGCGGGTAGGGGATCGAGAGCAGCGGACCAGACCTGGTGCGCAGCCAGACGGGCTGGTCGTCCATGCACCAGTTGAGCGTGTAGCGGTAGCCGGCTTCGGCCAGGAGGTCCGGCGTGGCGTGGCTTTCGGCGATCCAGGGGCTGAGCCAGCCTTTGGGCGGGTGACCCTCGTGGCGGGCGATGGTGGCGGTGGCGTCGGCGATGAGATCGCGCTCGGCCGCCTCGTCGAGCGTGCTCTGGCGTTCCGAGTTGGTGCGGCCGTGGCCGACGATCTCGTCGCCGCGGGCACGGGCTGCCGCCATGAGCTCCGGCGCATAATCGTACATCGCACTGTTGGCGATGATGCTGGCGGGAAGGTCGAGCCGGTCCAGCATCTCGAGCATCCGCCAGGCGCCGACCCGGTTGCCGTAGTCTCGCCAGGCGTAGTTGAGGATGTCGGGTTGCGGGCCGCCCGGGGCCAGCTCCGCGCCCAGGCCCTCGCCGAAGGCGAAGTGCTCGAGGTTGAGGCCGAGATAGACGGCAAGGCGGGTCCCGTTCGGCCACGTGAAGGGCCGCCGCCGGGTGATCGGGACGTAGGCGTAGCGGTCGTGGGTTTTCATCGAGGCGAGGCCGGTGCGGGCGGTGGACCGCTCATGGTGTGCTCTCCCTTGCCGTGGTCGCCAGTCATCGAGCGACTCTTTATTTGAAAGGTCCGCTCATTACAAATAGCTTATCGATTTTTATTGACGTCTTTGGGCGCCGGGCGACAATGGCGTCATCTCTCGATTGATCGAAGGAGGAGGCGTGTGCGCCCTGTGCAGCTCGAGTTGTTGAACACCAAGAGCTTTCTCGCTGGTGGCTTCGATACGGCGATCGTGCCGATCGGGGCTTGCGAGAGCCATGGCGACCACATGCCGTTCGGCACGGACGGCCTCACCTCGCACGCACTCGCGGTGAAGATCGCCCTGGCCTGCGAGAAGACGGTGGTCCTGCCGCCCCATTATCTCGGCATGAGCGATCATTACCGGCACCAGCCGATCTGCATCTCGCTTTCCAACGACACCCAGGTCCGGGTGCTCGAGGACGTCCTGGGCTCGCTGCAGCATTGGGGGATCGAAAAGGTGCTGATCCTCAACGGCCACGACGGCAACATCCCGTGTGCCGAGATCGCGGCCAGGAACGTCAAGGTCCGCCGGAAGTCGATGTCGATCGCGGTCTTCGACTGGTGGGTGATCCTGCAGCAGATGCTGCCCGCGGACACCTTCGAGGTCTGGGGCGGCTGGGGGCATGCGGGCGAGGTCGAGACCTCGATCGGCTTGGCACTCTTCCCGGAGCTGATGAACATGGCGGATGCCCGGGGACAGATCCCGACTCGGCTCGACGGCTTCGTGAAGGAAATCTGGACCTTCGACGAGATCACCGCCCATGGCGCCACTGGGGCTGCGCACAAGGGGACGGCCGAGAAGGGGGAGAAGATCGTCGAGGTGGTGGTGCGCTACATGACCGACTACATGCGCCGCTTCGAGCGGGACGGGCTGGTCTATGCGCCGGTGGATGCCACCGAGTATCCGGGCGGCTGAGGGGGCTTTCGGATGGAAACCTGTCATGCGG
>SLRI01000453.1 GCA_007131045.1 Rhodospirillales bacterium | reverse complement strand
TCTCGACGTGCTCGACGGTGAGGCCGGTCACGGTCTTGGGCTCGCTGGTTCCCCGGACGTCCGTGACCACGTGGTCCCACAAGATCTCGATCTTCGGGTTTCTGAAGACGCGGCCCTGCAGGGTCTTGTCGGCCCTGAGCTCGTCGCGCCGGTGGATCAGCGTCACCTTCTCGCACATTTGGGCCAGGTAGAGCGCTTCCTCGGCCGCGGTGTTGCCGCCGCCGACCACCGCCACCGGCTTGGAGCGAAAGAAGAAGCCGTCGCAGGTGGCACAAGCCGAGACGCCGTGGCCCATGAAGGCCTTTTCAGAATCGAGCCCGAGCCAGCGGGCGACGGCGCCTGTGGCGATGATCAGCGCATCGGCGATGAAGACGTCGCCGCTGTCGGCCTTGGCGCGGAAGGGCGGGCCCTCGAGGTTGACCTCGGTGACGATGTCGAAGGCGAGCGTCGCACCGCAGTGCTCGGCTTGCGCCGCCATCTGCTCCATCAGCCACGGGCCCTGGATGGCTTCGGCGAATCCGGGGTAGTTCTCGACGTCGGTGGTGATCGAGAGCTGGCCGCCCGGCTGCAGACCCTGGACCAGGATGGGCTCGAGGTTGGCACGAGCCGCGTAGATCGCGGCGGTGTAGCCCGCCGGCCCCGAGCCGATGATCAAGACCCGGGTCCGCCGCTCGCTCGCCATTCCATCATCCGATCGTGTTGCGGCCGCCCAGGTCGAGCCGGCCCGTCAGCGCCTATTGCGCGGGCTGGGTGTGGCCGAACTCGACCGCGAGAATCTCGAAGTAGCGCACCCCGCGCGGCGTGGTCACCTCGACGCTGTCGCCGGCTTCCTTGCCGAGCAGCGCCTTGGCGAGCGGCGAGGCGATCGACAGCAGCCCCTGCTGGATCTCGGCCTCTTCGGGACCGACGATCTGGTAGAAGATCTCCTCGTCGGTCTCCTCGTCGACCAGCTTCACCTTGGCACCGAAGACGACCTTGCTGCCGGAGAGCGAGGTGACGTCGATGACCTCGGCGCGGCCGAGCTTGTCCTCGAGCTCCATCACCCGCCCCTCGATGAAGCCCTGCTTCTCGCGTGCGGCGTGGTACTCGGCGTTTTCCGACAAGTCGCCGTGCTCTCGGGCCTCGGCGATCTGCTTGATCACGGCCGGGCGCTCGACGTTTTTCAGGCGTTTGAGCTCGGCGCTCAGCCGGGCGTGTCCTTCGGGCGTCATCGGGATCTTCGTGACCATGATCACATATGTTCCAGACAAATGGGCATTTCGGCGCCCGGGCATCCATCGGTGCCACGTGCGCCGTCGAACGGCTAGTTTACGCTCGCCATGTAGGATTGCAATGGCGCAACGGAAAGCTCGCCCTGGCCGAGCCGCCTGAGGCCTTCAACCAGCGAGCGAGCGCCTGCCACCGTGGTATAGTATGGCAGCTTCGCCATCAAGGCCTCTCTGCGCAGCGAGAAGCTGTCCTTGATCGCCTGCTGGCCGCCCGTGGTGTTGATCAGAAGCGCGATATCCTGGTTCTTGATCAGATCGACCACATGCGGCCGGCCCTCGTGCACCTTGTTGACGAGCGCGACCTCGAGCCCCGCCTCGGCGAGCGCTTCTGCCGTCCCGCGTGTCGCCACGAGGTTGAAACCGAGGGCCGTGAGGTCGGCTCCGAGGCGGACGGCGGCCGGCTTGTCGCTGTCCTTGACCGAGAGGAAGACGGTGCCGCTCGAGGGCAGGACCACGCCGGCGGCGAGCTGTGACTTGGCGAAGGCCGTGCCGAAGTCGCGATCGATGCCCATCACCTCGCCGGTCGACTTCATCTCCGGGCCGAGCAGCAGGTCGACACCGGGAAAGCGGGCGAAGGGGAAGACCGCCTCCTTGACCGCGACGTGGCCCGAGGGTTGCGGGTTGACCGAAAAGCCCCGGAGCTTCTCGCCGGCCATGACGCGGGCGGCGATCTTGGCGATCGGGCTGCCGATCGCCTTGGCGACGAAGGGCACGGTACGGCTGGCGCGCGGGTTGACCTCGAGGACGTAGACCGTCTCGCCCTGCACGGCGAACTGCACGTTCATCAGGCCGCGGACGTCGAGGGCGCGGGCCAGCGCCTCGGCCTGGCGGCCGATTTCGGCGATGACGGCCTTTGGGATCGAATAGGGTGGCAGCGAGCAGGCGCTGTCGCCGGAATGGATGCCGGCCTCCTCGATGTGCTCCATGATCCCGGCCACGATCACGCTCTCGCCGTCGGCCAGGACGTCGACGTCGATCTCGATCGCGTCCTGGAGGTAGCGATCGAGCAGGATGGTGCCCTCCTCCGCCGCAACGGCCGCCTCGGCCGCGAACTGGCGGACCTCGTCGAGGGCGTGGACGATCCGCATCGCCCGGCCGCCGAGGACGTAGGACGGGCGGATGACCAGCGGCACGCCGAGCTTCTCCGCCGCGATCACCGCTTCCTGCTCGTTGCGGCAGATGGCGTTGGCCGGCTGGCGGAGGTCGAGCTGGTGCAAGAGCTTCTGGAAGCGGTCGCGGTCCTCGGCGAGGTCGATGGCATCGGGCGAGGTGCCGAGGATGGCGATCCCGGCTTCCTGCAGTGCGGCTGCGAGCTTCAGGGGCGTCTGCCCGCCGAGCTGCACGATCGCCCCCACGAGCTCGCCCTTCGACGCCTCGACCCGGGCGATCTCGATCACGTTCTCGGCGGTCAAGGGCTCGAAATAGAGCCGGTCGGAGGTGTCGGGATCGGTCGAGACGGTCTCGGGGTTGCAGTTGACCATGATGGTCTCGAAGCCCGCGTCCTTCAGGCCGAAGGCGGCGTGCACGCAGCAATAGTCGAACTCGATCCCCTGGCCGATGCGGTTGGGGCCCGAGCCCAGGATCATCACCTTGCGGCGATCGGTCGGCCGGCTCTCGCACTCCGCAGGCGTGCCGTCCCACGCGCCTTCCTCGTAGGCGCTGTACATATAGGGCGTGTCGGAGCGGAACTCGGCGGCGCAGGTGTCGACCCGCTTGTAGACGGGATGCACGCCCATGGCGTGGCGCTTGCTGCGCACCTCGGCCTCGCTCCGGCCGGTGAGCCTGGCGATCCGGCGGTCCGAGAAGCCGTCGGCCTTCAAGGCCCGCCAGCCGGCGGCGTCCTCGGGCAGGCCGCGGGTGGCGAGCTCGGCCTCGGTTTCGACCAGCTCTTGGATTTGCTCG
>SLRI01000347.1 GCA_007131045.1 Rhodospirillales bacterium | reverse complement strand
TTGGGCTTTTCCGGCATCAGGTTGAGCAGGGCGATCTGCAGCGGCCGGACGTCCTGCCTGAGCGCCTCGTTCTCGTCGATCAGCCGCACCCCCTCCTCGGCGAGCTTGGCGGCGGCCGGCAGGTCGTTGGGAATTTTGATCGGCATGAAAGAACCCTCCCGAACCGACCGGCGAAGGCTGTGAGAGCACCATCGATCGCGCGAGGTCGACAGGGGAGTCGGGCACGACCTTTTAGCTGCTTCTTTAACGTGGCCGCAAGCCGGTCAGCCAAATCACCACGTCACTTATTGTGGCGGTTGGCGACGTCGTGTCAAGGCGGGCGGTGGAGCAGGCGTCTGCCCCGCCCAGCGGGCGGGGCAGTGGGCTCGGGTGTGTCTCGCGGTCGGGCGTGCTTTACGAGGCTCTCGGGCGGGCGTAAGGGATGCGGCATCTAAAGCTCTTCGGAGACCGCCACGGTGGCCGCCTCAGCCCTGGACGAGCTCGCCCGCTTGCGGGTCGAGGTCGACCGCATCGACGACGCAGTGGTCGACCTGTTGCTCGAGCGCATCGCCGTGGTTCAGCGTATCGGCGAGGTCAAATCCACCGAGCCGCGGGCCGCGCCGACGCTGGCGCTGCGCCCGGCGCGAGAGGCGCAGATCATCCGCCGCCTCGCCGAGCGTGCCGGCGGCGCGCTGCCGGCCGCCGCCTTGACCCGTATGTGGCGCGAGCTGCTGGCGGCCACCACGCGGCTGCAGACCCCGTTCAAGGTCGCGGTTCTGGCCGACCCGACCGCAGCCCACGCCTGGCCCCTCGCGCACGACCATTTCGGCGCGCTCACCCCGCTCGTGCCGGTGCAGACCGCGCAGCAGGGCTTTCGCCTGATCGGCGCCGGCGAGGCCGAACTCCTGGTCCTGCCGGCCCCCACCCACGACAGCTACTGGTGGCAGCGGGTGGCGCTGACCATGCTCGACAGCCCGTTGCGCATCGTCTCCCGCCTGCCGTTCTGCGCCGGCCCTGTCGAGGACGACCGCGATCCGCCACCCGGTGCTCTGGTGCTCGGCGCCTTGCCGCTCGAGCCCTCGGGTGCCGATCTCACCATGCTGGCGATCGAGACCGACCTCGATCTCAGCCGGGCCAGGCTCTGTGATCTGATCGAGGCCGGCGGGGTCGAGCGCGTCGGGCTCGCCACCTTGCGCGACCTGCAGCCCGAGAGCGCCTTTCACCTGGTCGAGGTGGAGGGCATGGCCGAGCCGGCGCTCGCCGGCCTGCAGCAGGCCTTGGCGCCGTTGCGCGACAGGCTCTTGCGCCTCGATGTCCTCGGCAGCTATCCAAAGCCGCTGGAAGCCGGCGGCTGAAGCCACACAGCCTACCAAAGCGGCCCTTCGCCCATCACCGAGGCAGGACACGATGACAGCACCGCGGCCCCGGCCGGGGATCATGGAAATTGAGGCCTACCAGGGCGGCAAGGCCGAAACCGGCAACGCCCTGCCGGCGATCAAGCTCTCCGCCAACGAGAGCGCCATCGGCCCGAGCCCCGCTGCCGTCGCCGCCTTCAGGGCCACCGCCGACCGCCTGCACCGCTACCCCGAGGGCGGCTCAGAGGCGCTGCGCGGCGCCATCGCCCGCCGCCACAACCTCGATCCCGCCCGCATCGTCTGTGGTGCGGGCTCGGACGAGCTCATCGCGCTCTTGACCAAGGCCTATGCCGGCCCGGGCGAGGAGGTGCTGTTCACCGAGCACGGCTTTTTGATGTACAAGCTCTCGGCCCTGGGCGCTGGCGCCACCCCGGTCGCCGCCCCCGAGAAGTCGCTCAGAGCCGACGTCGACGCCCTGCTGGCCCGGCTGACCAGCCGCACCCGCCTGGTCTTCGTCGCCAACCCCAACAATCCCACCGGCTCGTATCTCACCAGTGACGAGCTGCACCGCCTGCATGCCGGCCTGCCCGAGGACGTTCTCTTGGTGATCGACGCCGCCTATGCCGAATTCGTCGAGCACGAGGACTACGACAGCGGCATCGGTCTCGCGGCTGAGGCCGCCAACGTCGTGATGACCCGCACCTTCTCCAAGCTCCATGGGCTGGCCGCCCTGCGCCTCGGCTGGCTGTTCGGCCCGGCCGCGGTGGTCGACGTCGTCAACCGGCTGCGCGGCCCCTTCAACGTCTCGCTGCCGGCACAAGCAGCCGGGATCGCCGCGATCGAGGACACCGAGCACGAGGTGAAGGCGCGGCGCCACAACGCCACCTGGCTGCCCTGGCTGACCAAAGAGATCGAAAAGCTCGGCCTCGTGGTCCACCCGAGTGCCGGCAATTTCGTCCTCGTGGCCTTTCCCGCCGAGCCCGCCACTGATCGCAAGGCAAGGCGGGACGCTGCCGCCGCGGGCGCGCATCTCGAGGCCGAGGGTTTGATCCCGCGCGCGATGGGCGCCTACGGCCTGCCGCATTGCCTGCGGATCAGCGTCGGCCTCGAGGACGAGAACCGCGCGGTCGTGGCCTCGCTGGCCCGCTTCGTCGGTGGCCGGGTCGCCGCATGAAGCCGTTCGCCAAGGTCACCTTCATCGGCATCGGCCTGATCAACGGCTCGCTCGCCAAGATCATGCGCCGCCATGGCCTCGCGGGCGAAATAGCGGCCTCGGCCCGGCGGCAGGAGACGCTGGACCGCGCCCTGGAGCTGGGCTTGTGCGACAGCGCCGGCACCGATCCGGCCGCAGCCGTCCGTGGCGCCGATCTGGTCGTTCTCGGCACGCCGCCGGCCGCGATGGGCGAGGTTGCCGCCGCCATGGCCCCGGGCCTCGATCCGGCGGCCATCGTCACCGACGTGGGCTCGGTCAAGGCGCAGATCATCCGCGACGTCTGCCCGCATCTTCCCGACCCTACCCGCTTCGTCGCCGGCCACCCGGTCGCCGGCACCGAGCATTCCGGCCCCGAGGCCGCCTTCGAGAGCCTGTTTGCGGGTCGTCGCTGCATCCTGACGCCGATCGAGGACACCGACCCCGAGGCTGTGGCCCGGGTCGAGGCGCTCTGGGAGAAGGCCGGCTCGACCGTCGACATCATGACCCCGGAGCATCACGACAAGATCCTGGCCATCACCTCGCATCTGCCGCACCTGATCGCCTATACCATCGTCGGCACCGTCGCCGACCTCGAGGACCAGGAGAAGAGCGAGGTCTTCAAATACGCCGCCGGCGGCTTCACCGACTTCACCCG